>NZ_CBCSIW010000014.1:0-116056 GCF_965139575.1 Comamonas aquatilis
ACATCATTGTCGAGGCGCCGCAAGCTCCCATCTTGTCCACGCTTGTTGATCTGTCCACCACCGCAGAGCAACCGCTTCATGTGCTGCACGCCCAAGGCCGCTACATCATTGACAGCATCGTCGTGGAGCGGGCTGACGGTACCACCGCTGGCGTGTCGCTATCGCTGAACACCCTTGATGCAGCCCGAGGCGGCGGCCGAGCCATCGCGGCCGCCCTGGATCTTTCGGCATTGGCAAACCGCAAGGCTATTGTTGAGCAAGCTGTAAGCCTGGGCGTCTGGCTCAAGGCTCCTTATCTGTATGCGACGGTTTCTGGCGCTGGGACAGGCACGGCTCGATTGGCCATCTATGGTCGAATTTTGGAGCTCGATGACCCGGAATCCAGAACGTACGGCAAACGGCTGCTTGATCGCGTCGGCTAGTCGATATCGATACAAAACACACACCCGCTTCGGCGGGTTTTTTCGTGCCTGGGAGGGCGAATGGACGATTACGGCAACGAGCTGCCAGCCACCACGCTGCAGCAGGTCAACAAACGCTTTAACCAGGGGAGTGAACGCATGGCAGCGATCGAGCGAGATCTCAAAGTTGCAACGCAAGAATTGCATGAACGAAACCAGCAAATGGCGGAGCTGCTGGAATTTTTTACCGCCATGAAGGGTGCCTTCAAGGTACTGAACTGGGTGGGCAAAGTCGCCAAGCCGCTGGCTGCCATCGTCATGCTGGGCGGAGCCTGTGTGGCGTTCTGGACGGCCATCAAAGGAGGTGCAAGCCGATGAACTGGAAAGAAAAACTCATTGCAGCCATCGGTACCGGCGCAGTCGCACTGGCCGTGCCCCTGGTGGCGAAGTACGAAGGCACCGTGCTGCGCAGCTACCGCGATCCGATCGGCATCGTCACCGCCTGCACCGGCCACACCGGCCCTGAGCTGCGCGACGGCCAGACCTTTACCCGCCAGCAGTGTGAAGAGCTGCTCTACAAAGACTTGGTCCAGCACGCTGACGCACTGGCCTGCATTCGCCAGCCGCTGACGGATGGCCAGCGCGCCGCCTTTGTGAGCTTTGCTTTTAACGTGGGCGAGGGCGCGTTTTGCGGCAGCACCCTGGTACGCAAGGCCAATGCGGGCGACATCGATGGCGCGTGTGCAGAACTGAGCCGCTGGACCTACGCCGGCGGCAAGCAACTGCCCGGTCTCATCAAGCGCCGCGCTGCTGAGCGGAAGCTGTGCGAAGCGGGGCTTGCATGAGCGGCCGCACCCAAGCCTTGGCCGCTGGCTTGCTGCTGGTGCTGGCCTTTGCTGCAGGCTGGTTCGTCAACGGCTGGCGGGCAGATTCACGCATTGCTCGCGTTGAGGTTTCTCAGTCAAAACAGGCTCTAGCGCAGGTAGAACAAGCGCAAGCAGCTACAGAAAACAAAGCAGGCGCGCTGCTGAAGCATGCCTCAGACCAGCAGGAAAACACCCATGACTACACGCAACAACTGGCGGCCCTGGAAGTGGGCCGCGCTGCTGATGCTGTCCGCATTGCAGGCCTGCAGCACGACATCCGCAGCGCCGCAACCCGCAACGCCCAGCTTGCCGGTGACGCCACTGCCTGCCGACATCTCGCAGATCAACACCAGCGACTCGCCGCCCTTGCTGGCGAAGGCGCGGGCGTGGTTGGCCAGCTTGTCGGATTGGTCGAGCGCAGAGATGCCCAAGTAAATGCCCTGAAAGGGCAGATCGATATGGATAGGGCGCTGATTGAGCAAATGAAATAGCCCGTCAAACAAAAGAGCCCCTGACCTTTTTCAAGGCAGGGGCTCTTTTGTTGTTTGGATCATTGTCAGAAAATTGACAGTGTTTGAGGGCGAAAACAAAAAAACCTACATGACTAAACATCATGCAGGCTCTCTGTTTGCTAAATCCGGAACATTACCCGGAACGAAACCCGGAACACATTCAAAATTTATAGCGTCTAACAAGTGGTGCCCGGGGCCGGAATCGAACCGGCACGCCTTGCGGCGGGGGATTTTGAGTCCCCTGCGTCTACCAATTTCACCACCCGGGCTGGCTTAGCGCAGACACGAATTATGGCACAGTATTGCTCATGAAAAAATATTCGACCATTGAACAAGCCATCGGACACACGCCGCTGGTGGCTCTGCAACGCATTGGCGCGGACCTGAATCGCGAGCGCGGCAATGTGGTGCTGGGCAAGCTCGAAGGCAACAATCCGGCGGGCTCCGTGAAAGACAGGCCTGCGCTGTCCATGATCCAGCGTGCCGAGGAGCGTGGCGAGATCAAGCCTGGTGATGCGCTGATCGAGGCGACATCGGGCAATACCGGCATTGCTCTGGCCATGGCTGCGGCCATCAAGGGTTACCGCATGATTTTGATCATGCCCGAGGACCTGTCCATCGAGCGTGCCCAGACCATGAAGGCTTATGGTGCCGAGCTGATCCTCACGCCCAAGAGCGGCGGCATGGAATATGCCCGCGACCTGGCCGATCAGATGGTGGCTCAGGGCAAGGGCGTGGTGCTGGATCAGTTTGCCAATGCCGACAATCCGCGCGCCCACTATGAGACGACGGGTCCTGAGTTGTGGGAGCAGACCGGCGGTGAGATCACGCACTTTGTCAGCGCCATGGGCACCACGGGCACGATTACCGGCGTGGCCAGATTCCTCAAGGAAAAGAACCCCAACATCAAGATCATCGGTGCCCAGCCCGCAGAAGGCTCGCGCATCCCGGGCATCCGCAAATGGCCCGAGGAATATCTGCCCAAGATCTTTGATGCCAGTCTGGTGGATGAAGAGATTTCCGTGACTCAGGACGATGCCGAGGACATGGCCCGGCGCATGGCGCGCGAAGAGGGGATTTTTGCCGGCATCTCGGCAGCCGGTGCTCTATGGGTGGCGCAGCAGATTGCGGCGCGCGAGCACAATGCGACCATTGTGTTTGTGGTGTGTGACCGTGGCGACCGCTATCTGTCCACCGGGGTATTTCCCGCCTGATCCTTGTCTCTGACGCGATTGCATAGACCATAAAATGGGCTCCAAATAGCTGGAGGTCCTTGTGAATCAAGCGCCTGCAGCTATGCATTTCTAAGTAAAAACGGAAACAAGGAGAGCCCGGATGGCCTATGAAACCCGCTACTGCAGCCATTGCGCCAACCCGCTTCGATGGATCACGGCGGCAGAAGATGGTGGCGATGTAGCCCGGCTGCGCTGCCCCGCTTGTGGCTGGACGCACTGGGGCAATCCCACGCCGGTGCTGGCTGCCGTGGTGGAAGGTGATGACGGCCGCGTGCTGCTGGCGCGCAATGCCCAGTGGCAGGAAGGCGTGTTTGGGCTGATCACAGGCTTCATGGAAGCGGGAGAGTCGCCGGAAGCCGGCGTTTGCCGCGAGGTGCTGGAAGAAACTGGGCTGCGTGCCAAGTCCTTGCGGCTGCTGTGCTGCTCCGAATTCTTGCGCATGAATCAGGTCTTGATTGCCTACCATGTGCGCGTTGACGGGCTGCCCGGTGATGTGCGGCTTTCGCCCGAGTTGCTGGAATACCGCTGGCAGACCCCTGAAGAGTCGCTGTGCTGGCCTGCCGGCACGGGCTATGCCCTGGCCGAGTGGATTAAGCAAAAAGGCGTGGAGCCGCGCTTTGGTGCTTTCAGGCCGGGGCAGAACCC
Organism: Comamonas aquatilis; assembly: GCF_965139575.1. Lineage (NCBI taxonomy): Bacteria > Pseudomonadati > Pseudomonadota > Betaproteobacteria > Burkholderiales > Comamonadaceae > Comamonas > Comamonas aquatilis. The sequence continues at coordinate 3,660 of NZ_CBCSIW010000014.1, forward strand.
CGAGCCCGATCCGCAAAAATGGCCGGTTCGGTACTGGGATCAGGATCCCCGCTTTGTCGTCGCTCCCCAGCTGGGCTGAGTAAAGACCGCGCAGCCACCGGCGGAGCGCAGCTTTTCTACAATCGCTTGAAGGCTGCCATTCTTTGAGCCGCCATGATAGGAATCGTCCCATGCAAGTAGACCAAGAAGTTGATACCCGGGGCCTGAACTGCCCGCTGCCCATTTTGAAAGCCAAGAAGGCGTTGGCTGCGATGCAAACCGGCCAGCTGCTCAAGGTGGTGGCCACCGATACCGGCTCCATCCGCGATTTTCAGGCCTTTGCCAAGCAGACCGGCAACGAGCTGGTGGAGCAGCAGACGGTGGGTGATGAGTTCATCCACATTCTGAAGCGTCGTTGAGAATGTTTGCTCTCGGTTTGAGAGCTTCTGACGCAACAAAGGCCTGCGATTGCAGGCCTTTTGTATTGGAAAATGACTAACAGAGTGCGTTAGATGCTCAGGGATTTGAGGTATTCGCGAAAGCTCACGCCCACATCGGGGTGTTGCAGCGCCAGTTCCACTGTGGCTTCCAGAAAGCCTTCCTTGCTACCGCAGTCATAGCGCTTGCCGCGATACTGGAAAGCGTAGACGGCTTCGTGTTGCATCAGACGCTCAATGGCGTCGGTCAGCTGAATCTCGCCGCCAACGCCCTTGGGCTGGTTGCGGATCTCATCGAAGATGGCGGGCGTCAGCACATAGCGGCCGGCCACACCCATGCGCGAAGGCGCTTTTTCGGGGGCGGGCTTTTCCACGATTTCGTCAATGCGCATCAGCGGGCCACCCGCAGGCTCGCCCTTGACGATGCCGTAGCGCTTGGTGTGCTCCAGCGGCACTTCCTGCACGGCCAGTAGCGAGCGGCCCTGCTTCTGGAAGGCGCTCGTCATTTGCGCCATCACGCCGGGACCGCCGTTTTCGCCTGTCATCAGGTCGTCGGCCAGGATGACGGCAAACGGCTCGTTGCCCACCAGAGGCTCGGCACACAGCACGGCGTGGCCCAGGCCCAGAGAGCGGGGTTGGCGCACGAACAGGCAGTTCATGTCGGCCGGGCTGATGGCGTGCACCAGGTCCAGCATGGCTTGCTTTCCGGCACGTTCGAGCTCGTTTTCCAGCTCATAGGCGGTGTCGAAATGGTCTTCGATGGCACGCTTGCTGCGGCCGGTGACGAAGATCATGTCGCGTATGCCGGCCTCGTAGGCCTCTTCCACGGCGTACTGGATCAGCGGCTTGTCCACCACGGGCAGCATTTCCTTGGGCGAGGCCTTGGTGGCAGGAAGAAAACGGGTGCCCAATCCGGCCACGGGGAAAACGGCTTTGCGAACGCGGGTGTTGTTGCTCATGCAGATCTCAACCAAAAATTTCTGTGAAAAAGGCGCGGGATCAGCCGCGCCTTTGGATTGCTTCAAGCGAGCATATCAGCCCAGGCGGGCGATCTGCTCTTGGATGCGAGCCAGCGTCGCGCTCTTTTCGGAGACGCGTGTGCGCTCTTGCTCGAGCACTGCAGCCGGTGCTTTGGCGACAAAGGCTTCGTTGCCCAGCTTCTTGTTGGAGCTGGCGATTTCTGCTTCGAGGCGCGTGGCTTCCTTGCCCAGGCGGATCTTCTCTGCTGCCACATCCACTTCAACGAACAGCGCCAGACGGGCGTCGCCCACTACGGACACCGGTGCGTTTTGCGCTTCGGCCGTCCAAGTGGCTTCGTCGTCGAACACTTTCACTTCGCTGAGTTTGGCCAGATTCTGCAGCACGGCAGCGTTGTCGCGCAGGAACTGGGAGTCGGCTTCGCTGCTGGCAACCGTAAGCAGCGGCAGGCGCTGGGCTGGCGAGACACCCATCTCGCCTCGCAGGGCGCGGCAGGCATCGACCATCTGCTTGATGCGACCCACATAGGCAATCGCGGCTTCGTCGATCTTGGCGGGTTGGGCTTCTGGGTAGCGGGCCACGGCGATGGAGTCGCCCTTCAGACCGGCAACGGGAGCCACTTGCTGCCACAGCTCTTCCGTCACAAACGGAATGATGGGGTGGGCCAGACGCAAAATCGCTTCCAGCGTGCGGATCAGCGTGCGGCGCGTGGCGCGTTGCTGGGCTTCGTTGCCTGTCTGGATCTGCACCTTGGCGATTTCCAGGTACCAGTCGCAGAACTCGTTCCAGACAAAGTCATAGATGGCGTTGGCCACATTGTCCAGACGGTACTCGGCAAAGCCCTTGGCCACTTCGGCCTCGACCTTTTGCAGCTGGGAGGAAATCCAGCGGTCGCTCTGGCTGAAGTGCATATAGCCGGCAAACTCGCCACCGGGCTGGCACTGCTCCTTGCTGTGTTCCTTGAGACCGCAGTCATAGCCTTCGCAGTTCATCAGCACAAAGCGCGAGGCGTTCCAGAGCTTGTTGCAGAAGTTGCGGTAGCCCTCGCAGCGCTTGCTGTCGAAGTTGATGGACCGGCCCAGCGATGCCAGCGCGGCAAAGGTGAAGCGCAGTGCGTCCGCTCCGTAGGCGGGAATGCCTTCGGGGAACTCTTTTTGCGTGTTCTTGCGTACCTGGGGTGCGGTTTCGGGTTTGCGCAGGCCGACTGTGCGCTTGTCCAGCAAAGGCTCGAGTGCAATGCCGTCGATCAGATCGACCGGATCCAGCACATTGCCTTCGGACTTGGACATCTTCTTGCCCTGCGAGTCACGCACCAGACCGTGGATGTACACGTGCTTGAACGGCACGCGACCGGTGAAGTGCGTGCTCATCATGATCATCCGGGCTACCCAGAAGAAGATGATGTCGTAGCCGGTCACCAGCACCGAAGAGGGCAGGTAGAGGTTGAAGTCGTCGTCGGCGGCATCGGTCTGGTTGGGCCAGCCCATGGTCGAGAACGGCACCATGGCCGAGGAATACCAGGTGTCCAGCACGTCGGCGTCGCGGGTCAGGGTCTTGCCCGGAGCCTGGGCTTGTGCCTCGGCTTCGTTGTTGGCAACGTAGATATTGCCTTCCTCGTCATACCAGGCCGGAATCTGGTGGCCCCACCACAGCTGGCGCGAGATGCACCAGTCCTGGATGTTGTTCATCCACTGGTTGTAGGTGTTGACCCAGTTTTCGGGCACGAACTTCACTTCGCCCGAGGCCACGGCATCGATGGCTTTTTGCGCGATGGACTTGCCCGTGGCATCGCCAACACCTGCCTTGCTCATGGCGATGAACCACTGGTCGGTCAGCATGGGCTCGATCACCTGGCCGGTACGGTCGCAGATCGGCACCATCAGCTTGTGCTTCTTGATCTCGACCATCAGGCCCAGTTCTTCCAGATCGGCCACGATGGCCTTACGGGCCACAAAACGGTCCATGCCGCGGTATTTTTCGGGCGCTTCGTCGTTGATCTTGGCGGTCAGCGTCAGCACGCAGATCATGGGCAGCTTGTGGCGCTGGCCGACCTGGTAGTCGTTCTGGTCGTGGGCAGGCGTGACCTTGACCACGCCGGTACCGAACTCGCGGTCCACGTACTCGTCGGCAATGATGGGGATCTGGCGGCCCACCAAGGGCAGGGTCACGGTCTGGCCGATCAGATGCTTGTAACGCTCGTCTTCGGGGTGAACCATCACGGCCACGTCGCCCAGCATGGTCTCGGGGCGGGTGGTGGCCACCACCAGCTGGCCTTCACCGCTGCTCAAGGGGTAGGCGATATGCCAGAGCGAGCCGTCTTTTTCCTGGTTTTCCACTTCCAGATCGGACACAGCCGATTGCAGCACCGGATCCCAGTTCACCAGGCGCTTGCCGCGGTAGATCAGGCCTTGCTGGTAGAGCTTCACGAAAGTCTCGGTCACCACCTTGGACAGCTTGTCGTCCATGGTGAAGTACTCGCGGCTCCAGTCCACGGTGTCGCCCATGCGGCGCATTTGCGTGGTGATGGTGTCGCCGGACTTTTCCTTCCATTCCCAGACTTTTTCCACGAATTTTTCGCGACCCAGGTCATAGCGGCTCACGCCTTGGGCTTGCAACTGGCGCTCCACCACGATCTGCGTGGCAATGCCGGCGTGGTCGGTACCGGGGATCCAGGCCGTGTTGTGGCCCTTCATACGGTAGTAGCGGGTCAACGAGTCCATGATGGTCTGGTTGAAGGCGTGGCCCATGTGCAGCGTGCCCGTCACATTGGGCGGCGGCAGTTGGATGGAGAAATTGTGGCCGGCGGCGGTGGATTCGGCGCTGGGTGCACCGGTGCCGCGATAACCGGCATGGCCGTAGCCGCGCTTTTCCCATTCGGGGCCCCACTGGGCTTCAATGGAAGCGGGTTCAAAAGACTTGGAGAGGCTGTTGAGGCCGGGCTGTTGAATGGTGTCGCTCATGGCTGCAGTGCAAGAACTCTGGAAATGAAAACGGCATCCCTATGGAGGATGCCGTCTGCATGAAAAATTAGGACGGATTGCCAATGATTTTAGCGATCCGATCCGCTAATGGGCGCGGTAGGTCTTATTTCGCCCTCCTGCGCTTATTTATCAAGCACTATTAGCTATAAAACTGATACTGACTGAGCTAACTGCACTTTGAAAAAGCATGTCCTAGCAAAGGGACAGCAAGCAAGGGCCGCCCCGCAGTGATGCTGTCGTCCCCCTCCCGCGAAGCGAGAGAGGGGGATTGCGCGTAGCGCCTCAGGGGGTGTTATTTCCCAGGAACAAATTCCGGCCGGTCATTGCTCTGGGGCTTGAGCGCCTCGGCCGTCTTGCCTTCGGCGCGTTCCCTGCGCCATTGCTCCTTGCGCGCCGTCCACTCATTGAGGCGGGCATGGGCGGTGGTGCTTTCCTTTTGCATCTGCACCGCATCGGCCAGCTGGGCCGTCAGCTCCAGGCGGATGCCATTGGGATCAAAGAAGTAAATGCTCTTGAAGATATGGTGATCCGTCACACCCAGCACTTCCACGCCGCAGGCCAGCAGGCGGGCTTTGGTGTTCTCCAGCTCCTGCACGGTATCGACGCGAAAGGAGATGTGGTTGATCCAGATGGGGGAGTTGGGCGAGGGCAGGGCCGCTTCGTCGTCACCGATGTCGAAGAAGGCAATGAAGGAGCCGTCTTTCAAGCGAAAGAAGAAGTGGGTGTAGGGGCAGTACTCGCCCGTGGAGGGCACGTAGTCGCTCTGGATGATGTGATAGAGCGGCAGACCCAGAATGTCTTCGTAGAAGTGACGAGTTTCCTCGGCGTCCCTGGCCTTGTAGGCGTAATGGTGCAACTGCTGCACGGCGGCGGGCTGGGGCAGGCCGCTCATGTCTACGCGGCGGGGCTGGGAGTAGACCGGTTGGGGGGCTGCAGTGCTCATGGGTGTCTCCTTGAATCTGGGTGTGTGGTGATTCTACTATTCGTAATTGATTTCTTTAAAGTGAATTTGAGTTGCTATCAGGGAAATTCGGGTTTGTCTGGAGAGCGGTCATCAGCAACCAAAAAAAGGCCCAGACCGGCAAGCGGGCTGGGCCTTGGCAAGAGCCTGGCTCTGTTTCAGAGCCGGGTGCTTATTGCTTGACGGCTTCGATCTGCAGCACCAGGCGTACGTTCTTGGGGAAGCCGTAAGGGATGCCGTAGTTCACGCCCCATTGGGTGCGGTCGATGGTGGCTTCAAAGTCGCCGCCGCAGACTTCACGCTTTTGCAGCATGGGGCTTTCGTAGCAGGTGAATTTGTTGGATTTGATGGTGATGGGATGGGTCTGGTCCAGCAAGGTCAGCTTGCCGGTGACTTCCTTGAGCTTGTCGCCCTCGAACACGAATTTGTCGGAGACAAACTTGGCGGTGGGGAATTTCTCCACGTTGAAGATGTCGGCGCTTTGCAGGTGCTTGTTGAAGGGGGCCGTGCCGGAGTTCACCGAAGTCATGTCCAGCTCGATCTGCACCTTGCCGGTCTTGGCGGTCTTGTCGAACTCCACGGAGCCGCTCTTCTTGTCAAAGCGGGCGCGGTTGGTCGAAGCGCCAAAGTGATCGATCTCGAAAGTGGCAAAGGTGTGGGTGGGATCGATGGCGTATGTGGCCGGTGCGGCCTGGACGGCGCCGGCAAACAGGGATGCGGCGGCCAGGGCAAACAAGGTGGTACGCATGGTCAAAAAATCTCCTCTGGGTTGCGGAAAGAATCTAAAACAGGAGCGCTTGGCGCTTGTATTGAAAGGGCTAGAGGCCTGAAATGCTTAAATCTTGCCCACGCCGGTCAATGCCAGCTTGAACTGCACATTGACTTCATCGGCCACCATGGAGGTGTCCTTCCAGTCGCCGTCACCGATCTTGAAAGTCAGGCGCTTGAGCGGCAGAGTGCCGGTGGCCGTGGTGATGGCACCGGACTGGGTCAGCACCAGGGGCACGGACACTTTCTGGGCATTGCCCTTGATGGTCAGCGTGCCGTCGACCTGGTATTTGCCGCCGCCCAGAGCCTTGACGGCGCTGGAGTCAAAGGTGGCTTGCGGGAACTTGGCCACGTTGAACCAGTCGGCCTTGGGTAGTTCGGCATCGGTTTCCTTGGCGCCCATGGTGGCGCTGCCGGTGTCCACGCTGAAGTGGATCTTGCTGGCTTCGGGCTTGGCCGTGTCAAAGTTGATCTTGGCATCGAACTTCTTGAAGTGACCCTTGAGCGGCACGCCCATCTGCTTGGCTTCGAAGTTGATGGCGCTTTGCGCGGGCACCAGCACCTGATCGGCCAGCGCAGCACTGGAGAAAGCGGCTACGCCGAGCGCGGCGATGGCGGCAGAGGTCTTGAACATGGTTTTCATGAAATCCAACTCCTAGGTGTTCAACAAAATTCAGGCTTTGCCGGGCAGCATGCGCGAGAGCAGGCCGTCACGGTCTATCAATTGGTGCTTGACGACGGCTGCCACATGCAGCACGACCAGCGCGGCCAGTGCATAGGCCAGATAGCCGTGCCAGGGCTTGAGGGCTTCGGCCAGATCGGGGCTTTTGCTCACCAGATCCGGCAGCGGCAGCACGCCGAACAGCACGATGGGAAAACCGGCCGCCGAGCTGTACATCCAGCCCACCAGGGGAATGGCCAGGAACAGCACATACAGCAGGTGGTGCACGCCATGGTGGGCCACATGCTGCCAGGCAGGCATGGCGCGCGAAACCGCTTCGGGCAGGGCCGGAGGGCGGTGGGTGAGGCGCCAGACGATACGCAGCGCCGAGAGCAGCAAAATCGTCATGCCCGCCCATTTATGCCAGTTGAAGTATTTCAGCCGGGTGGGAGAGAACGGCAGGCTGGTCATATACAGACCAAAGCCGAAGATGGCGATCAGTGCAATGGCCAGCAGCCAGTGCAGGGCGATGGCGGTGCCTGTATAGCGTTGCGGAGTGACGGAGACGGTAGTCATGGAGTCGTTTGTTTTGAGGTGTCGGCCGTGTGTTTCGCTGCACCGCATTCATAGGGGGTCAGTGCAGTCTGCAGTGTAGGAAGTGCTGAATGCAAAAAGGTTCAGCGAAATTGAGGGCTTTATTCAAAAAAGCTGAAGGCTCATCGGGCTGCTCCATGAAAAAAGCCCCGGCGCGGTGAGTGCAGGGGCTGGTTGAAGCTGAATTTTGCAGAGAGCACTCAATCGTAGAGCGACGGATTGTCCTGCAGCACCACGGTGGCCTGGGCGGCCAGCTTCCAGGCAATGGCCGAGGCTTCCATGTCGCCGCGGTGCTCGGCCATCAGCGCCAGGCGCTGCCAGGCGCGGGTGCGCAGGGCCGGCTCTTCCAGGCGCGGAGCCGAGCGGGTCAGTAGTTGCTGGGCCTTGCCCCAGAGCTGGCGCTGCACGCAGGCCATGCCGGCCAGGTATTGCAGGCGCGGCTCATGGGGGTTGGCATTGGCAGCGGCTTCCATGCGGGCCAGCCAGGCGCCGTCGAGCTTGGCAAGACAGGACTGCATGACTTGCACCAGCTTGGGCAAATGACTTTCCATGCGCTGGCCGGGGTGATCCAGCAAATGCACCCACACCGGCAGCAGCCAAGCGCGGGCTTGCGCAGCCTCGCCGCCCAAGTCGATCAGGCGCTCGGTGGCGGGAATCGCCACTTCCGGCATGGCGCGCTCTTCCTCGTCCAGCGACAGCCAAAAGTGTTGCAGCGACGAGGTATCGCGCGCATCGCGAATGCTGGCCAGCAGCAGGCCGCGCACCACGCTGGCCGAGGCGGCTGGCGAGAAGGCGCGGTGCTTGGCCAGCAGACGAGCGGTGTCCAGTGCGTTGATGGTATCGCCAGCCAAGCGCGATGCCTTGAGCTTGATGCGCAGCGCCATGGTGCGACGGGCAGCGCCCAAAGGCAGCTCGCCCAGGCGGCGCAGCGACTCGGCTGCATCGCGGTCGTCCAGCGCCCAGCGTGCGGCGCGCATCTGGGCGCCTTCGCGGATTTCGGCGTCCTGCGTGCTGCCGGGCACGGGCAGGATCTCCAGCGCTTTTTGCCAATGTTGGTCGCGCAGATTGCTGTCTTGCAAAGCGTGCGAGGCATCGGCCGCCAGCAGATTGGCGGTGGCGGCCAGCTGCTGGCCGTAGGGCACAGGGGAGTGGCCATTTGTGAGTGCTTGCTCCGTTGACAGGGCTGTCAGCGCGGCCTTGCGGGCACGCAGAAAGCGGCCGGCTTGCAGATGCGACAGCGCCTCCAGCAGGCTCTGGTTCATGCTGCGCTCTTTTTGCTGCAAGCGCCAACGACGTGCCTGCTGCGGCATCTGCAGCATGGCAGACAGGGCGCGCAGCGCCGCATACAGCAGCACAAAGGCCAGGGTGACCAGCACGATCGCCAGATTCAGCGACATATCGACCCGGTAGGGCGACCAGAACCAGGTCACCGTGCTCTGGTTGTTGCCGGCAAACAGGGCCGCGGCCACGGCCACGGCAAACAAGGCTATCAACCACAAGGCTGCACGCATCAGTGTTCTCCTTGTGCGTTAACGGCCTGCGGCGGCCGTGGCCAGCGCGGTCAGGGTGTCATCGAGCTGCAGGCGTTCGTTGCTGTGCAGATTGGTTTGAATCTGCTGCAACTGGGTCTGGGCCATCTGGGTGCGGCGGCTGCTGGCATCAAAGTATTTTTGCAGCGCCATGCCTGCACTGGCCAGGTCGGCACGCGCCGCCTCGCCTTGACGTGATAGCAGGGCCAGGCGAGCGTTGAGTAGCTTGAGCTTGAGGTTCTCGCGCAGGAAATAGCCTTGCTCGGGGGCCAGCAGCACGGCCTCGGGGTGGTCTATGCGGCGCACGCGCACCAGGTCGGAGGCGCCATCGCTGACCGCCTGCCAGACGCGCAGGCTTTGGCCGCGCCACCAGGCCCACTGGGCGGGGCCGGCACTGGGGTCCAGCTCGCTGGGGGCTTGCGCCGAGTCGTGGCGGCCGCCTTGCTCGGCCAGACGCGAGCGGGCCGAGCGCGGACGGGTCACGCTGTTGATCAGCGGCAGCTCGTCTACCTGGCGGGCCAGGTCTTCAATGCGGGTCAGCACGCCGGTGGTGTCGGTCACGCTCATGCGCGAGAGCTTGTCCAGATCCAGATCGATAGCACGCACTACAGGCGCCAGGCGGGGTTGCGAGGCGCTCTCGACCCGCTTGCGGGCGGATTTGAGGGTGGCGACCAGCGGTTGCAGGCTGCCTGACAGCTCGGCCTGCTGCTGGGCCAGGCGCACGGCCGAGTCGATATCGGCCACCAGGTTTTCATCGCGCGAGCGCGACAGGCTTTGCATCAGCTCTTCAAGCTGGTTGCGTTGCAGGCTGAGTTCGCCCACGCGCGCTTCCATGACGGAGACGCGGGCCGCGCTGTCGCGGGCCAGATCCTGGGCGTCCTTGGCCAGGGTGCGTGCCTCTATGGACTGCGCGCCGGACTGGGCCGACTGGCGTGCCAGCTGCTCCTGCATATTGGCCACACGCTGCCACAACATGCCGCAGGCGATCAAGGCGGCCACGGTGACCGCGCCCAGTGCAAAGACCAGCGTGCTCGAAGCCGCGCGCGCGGGCGGGGCACTGCCGGAGGTGTCCGCCGAGGCGGGCGATGAAGCGTTGGGGTTGTCGTTATGGATGGAGTCAGAGCTCATGGCACTGATTCTATAGACGCCACCACGGCATGCAGCTCAGGACGGCTTTGCAAAACCAGACCAAATCCGGCCGAAGAGGCTTTGCTGGCAATGCGCTCATGCGTAGCGAGCGCTCGCCCTTGATGCCAATCCTGGTTCGGCAGTAGCTGTTGTAGGTTGGCAACAGCTTCGGAGCTGCTGAACAGCCACAGGGAGCCGTCCACGGCGGCTTGCTGTGCCAGATGTGCTTGCTCACTGCTCCAGCGCGGCAGCTGGCGCTCGTAGACGGCGACGAATTCCACCTCGGCGCCGGCTTCGCGTAAACGGGTTGCCAGCCAGTCGCGGCCGGCACCCGATGTAGCCGGCGGGGCTGGCGCTGACGGATTGCCGGAAGTTGCCGGGCTGTCGCCGCGCACGATCAGCACGCGGTCGCCGGGGCGGATTTGCGTATGGACCTGCTGCCACAGCGTTTCGGACTCGAACTGGGCCGCATCCGGCGCCGGACCGTCGATCTGCGAGGCTGGCATGCCCAGGCTCAGCAAGGCGCTGGCCGTGCCGGGGCCAGGTGTCCATGCTCTTGTTTCAGGAGCTATCAATGCTTGATGGGAAAGCGCTTTAGGCGAATCTGGTTTGAAAAAATACTGTGCCGCATTGCCGCTGACAAACATCACGGCCCGGTAGTGGCCGGGTACCAGGGTGGCATCTCTGGCCGCTGCCAGCGCCTGCTGCACGGCGGGAGCGGCTCTAGGGCCTATGGCCATCAGCGGCAAAGCCACCGCGTTCAGCCCCTGCTCCCGCAAGGCCTGAACCCAAGGTTGAGCGTCATGCGCCGGGCGGGTGACGAGGATGCGGCGTGGGGCCGTCATGCCTGTGGTGGCCGCTCAGGCCTTGGTGGCTGGAATGGCGCCAGCGGCTTGCAGCTGGGCGGCCAGGGCTTCGCCCAGGGCGTTGGCGCTGGCAAAGTCGGTCACCACGGCGCTGGCCTGTACCCGCACCAGAGATTTTTGGCCGTCCATATCGCCCCAGGCCGCTTGCATATGCAAGGTTGTGCCCTCAAAGCGGCCAAAAGCGGCCAGCGGCATGGAGCAGCTGCCGCCCATGCAGCGACTCACGGCGCGTTCGGCCGTCACCGTCAGCCAGGTGGGCATATGGGCCAGAGGCGCCAGGGCCTCGATGATGTCCTGGCGCTCGCTGCGCACTTCAATGCCCAGTGCGCCCTGGCCTGCGGCCGGCAGCATCTGGGCCGGATCGAACTTCATGCGGATGCGATCGGCCATCCCGAGGCGCATCAGGCCGGCGGCGGCCAGCACAATGGCGTCGTACTGGCCTTCGTCGAGCTTGCGCAACCGGGTGTTCACATTGCCGCGCAGGGGCTCGATCTTCAAATCGGGGCGCAGGGCTTGCAGCAAGGCCTGACGGCGCAGGCTGGAGGTGCCGACCACGGCGCCCTGGGGCAGCTCGTCCAGCGTGGCATATCGGCTGGAGACAAAAGCGTCGCGCGGATCTTCGCGCTCCATCACGCAGGCCAGCTCAAAGCCTTCGGGCAGCTCCATGGGCACATCCTTGAGCGAGTGCACGGCCATGGCGGCGCGGCCTTCTTCCAGGGCCACTTCCAGCTCTTTGACAAACAGGCCTTTGCCGCCAACCTTGGACAGAGCGCGATCCAGGATCTGGTCGCCCTTGGTGGTCATGCCCAGCAGTTCGACCTGGTGGCCACGGTCGCGCAGAATGGCCTGCACATGCTCCGCCTGCCACAGCGCCAGCTGGCTTTCGCGCGTGGCAATGACGATGGAAGAGGGCGTGGACGTTGGGGAGTTCATAGCAAATGCTGTATCTGGCAAGGTAACAGGGAATGCTAGCATGGCGCGCTGACCTATACAGACCCCTAGGAGAATCGTCGATGCCTGCTGCCCGCCCCAAGCCGACCGTGCCAACCGACAAGCCGGTGCGCAAGACGGACAAGGATTTACCGCTGATAGAAGACATACGTTTGCTGGGACGCATTCTGGGCGATGTGATCCGCGAGCAGGAGGGTGAAGCCGCTTTTGCGCTGGTCGAGCAGGTGCGCCAGCTCTCCGTGGCCTTTCGCCGCGACGCCGATGAGTCCGCCGACAAAGCGCTCAAAAAATTGCTCAAGGGCCTGTCCAGCGACCAGACGGTGAGCGTGATCCGCGCCTTCACCTATTTCTCGCATCTGGCCAATCTGGCCGAGGATCGCCACCATATCCGCCGTCGCGCCGTGCACGAACGTGCCGGCAACACGCAGGAGGGCAGCATCGAGGTGGCGCTGGCCCGCTTGCGCTGGGCCGGCATCTCTGCAGGAACGGTGGCCAAGACCCTGGGCAAGAGCTTTGTCTCGCCGGTGCTCACGGCCCACCCCACCGAGGTGCAACGCCAGAGTATTCTGTCGGCCGAGCGCAGCATTGCCCAGCTGCTGGCCGAGCGCGACGACATTCTGATGCGGGCCCAGCTCTACAACAGCGCCAAGGATGCGCTGACCCCGCGCGAGCTGGCCCGGGTCGAGGCGCAGCTGCGCGCCCGCGTGGCCCAGCTGTGGCAGACGCGGCTGCTGCGCCACTCCAAGCTCACCGTGGCCGATGAGATCGAGAATGCGCTGTCGTATTACGAAGCCACGTTTCTGCACGAAATTCCCAAGATCTACGCGCAACTGGAGCAGGAACTGGGGCAAGAGCTGCCGGAGCGCAGCTTTTTACGCATGGGCCAGTGGATTGGCGGCGACCGCGACGGCAACCCCTTTGTGACGGCCGAGAGTCTGGAGCTGGCGCTCTCGCGCCAGGCCGATGTGGCGCTGCGCCACTATCTGCGCGAGGTGCACTATCTGGGTGGCGAGTTGTCGCTGTCGGCCGGCCTGGTGCCGATCACGCCTGCGATGCAGGTGCTGGCCGAAACTTCGCCCGACCAGAATGTGCACCGCAGCGACGAGCCTTACCGCCGCGCCCTGACCGGCATTTACGCGCGCCTGGCCGCCACGCTCAAGAGCCTGACCGGCGGCGAGGCCGCCCGCCATGCCGTGGCGCCGCAGAACGCCTATGCCTCGGCGGCCGAGTTTCTGGCCGACCTGCAAATCATCGATGACTCGCTTTCGCACTCGCATGGCGATGTCCTGGCGCCCCAGCGCCTGCGCCCCTTGATGCGCGCCGTGCAGGTGTTCGGCTTCTATCTGGCCACGGTGGATTTGCGCCAGAGTTCGGACAAGCACGAAGAAGTCATCCAGGAGCTGCTGGCCATCGCCAAGGTGGAGACCGACTACAGCAGCCTGCAGGAAGACGCCAAGTGCGCGCTGCTGGTGCGCCTGCTGGAAGATGCCCGCCCCTTGCGCGTGGTCGGCGCCGCGTACTCGGAGCATGCCCGCAGCGAGCTGGCCATTTTCGAAGCGGCCAAGCGTTTGCGCGAGCGTCAGGGCGCGGAAGCGATTCGCCACTGCATCATCAGCCACACCGAAACTGTGAGCGATTTGCTGGAAGTGCTGCTGCTGCAAAAGGAAGTGGGCCTGATGCGCGGCACGCTGGACGAGGTGGCCCACTGCGATCTGATCGTGGTGCCGCTGTTCGAGACCATTGAAGACCTGCGCAATGCCGAACCCATCATGCGCCGCTACTACCAGTTGCCAGGCATTGCCGAGATGGTCAGGCGCAGCGGCGGCGAACAGGACATCATGCTGGGCTATAGCGACAGCAACAAGGACGGAGGCATTTTCACCAGCAACTGGGAGCTGTACCGCGCCGAGATTGCGTTGGTCGAGTTGTTTGACGAACTGGCCGACCACTACGGCATTCAACTGCGCATGTTCCATGGCCGCGGCGGTACCGTGGGGCGCGGCGGCGGCCCCAGCTACCAGGCCATTCTGGCCCAGCCCCCGGGCACGGTGCGCGGTCAGATTCGCCTGACCGAGCAGGGCGAAGTCATTGCCTCCAAATACTCCAACCCCGAAATCGGCCGCCGTAACCTGGAGACGCTGGTCGCCGCCACGCTGGAAGCCACCTTGCTGCAGCCCACCAAGCCTGCCACCAAGGCATTTCTGGAAGCGGCTGCCTTTCTGTCCGAAGCCAGCATGGGCGCTTACCGCGCTCTGGTGTACGAGACTCCGGGCTTTACCAGTTACTTTTTCAGCAGCACGCCGATACGCGAAATTGCCGAACTCAATATCGGCTCCCGTCCTGCATCGCGCAAGGCCACGCAAGCCATCGAGGACTTGCGTGCCATTCCCTGGGGCTTCAGCTGGGGCCAGTGCCGGCTGACCTTGCCGGGCTGGTATGGTTTTGGCGCCGCCATTGAGGCCTTTATCCACCGCCCCGGCAAGGATGCCAAGGCCCAGTTGGCGCTGCTGCAGAAGATGTACCGCCAATGGCCGTTTTTCCGCACGCTGCTGTCGAATATCGACATGGTGCTGGCAAAGAGCGATCTGAACCTGGCTTCGCGCTACAGCGAGCTGGTCACCGACACGCGCTTGCGCCGCCGCATCTTTGGCCAGATCGAGACCGAATGGCAGAGCACGGTGGAGGCCCTGGTCTCCATCACCGGAGACAAGCAGCGTCTGGCCCACAACTCGGCCCTGGCGCGCTCGATTCGCCACCGCTTTCCCTATATCGACCCGCTGCACCATCTGCAGGTGGAGCTGGTGCGCCGCTGGCGCGCAGGGCAGACGGATGACCGCGTGAAAAACGGGATTCACCTGTCTATCAACGGCATTGCGGCCGGGGTGCGCAACACGGGTTGAGGTTGTCAGGATGCTCTTGAATCAGGAGCATCTTGCGATGATGCATAAAGGGTTTAGGCAAATTAATGCTTAAAACCATTTGTTGTATGGCGCTACCAGCTATGAAAGTTGAAGATGTCTCAAACAAGCACGCTCCAAGAGCGAGACATCAAGCAAGCGCCGCCGCGCAGCGAGGATGTCGTCCCCCTCGGGGGGAAGCGGCGTAGCCGCTCAGGGGGGAGTCAATCCCTCAGTGCAACATGAGGGAACCGGGCGCCTTGCTCTTGCCTGCACGCGCCGGTGGATTGCACAGGCCGCACTGGTAGTGCTTGGCGTTTTCATAGGGCTCGGTGACAAACTGGCCCTTGCAGATCGAGCACTGGGTGCGGGACAGCATCTGCGCGTCCACGAACTTCACCAGGCGCCAGGCGCGGGTGAAGGACAGCAGCACTTCCAGCTCGGCGGTCTGAATCTGTTCGGTGTAGAGACGGTAGGCCTTGGTCAGCTGTTCCACCGAATCCATCTCTGCACCCTTGGCCAGGTATTCATAGATGTTGAGAAACAGCGAGCTGTGCACATTCTCTTGCCAGGTCAGAAACCAGTCGGTGGAAAACGGCAGCTGACCCTTGGACGGGGACTTGCCCGAGATTTCCTTGTACAGGCGGATCAGACGCTCATAGGACAGCGTGGTCTCGGATTCCAGCACCTGCATGCGGGCGCCCATCTCTATGAGCATGGCAGCGCGCTCGATCTGGCGCGATTCGTTCAGGACGCTCTTGACGGCGGATTTTGCGGCGGGCATAAGGCTTCTCCTCCCTGTTGTTCTGAGTGCTTACAGCACTTCGGAGACGCGGCTGGCCATCAGGATGTTGGCGTGCAAGGTGTTGGTGGCCGCATTGCCGATCTTGTTGCTGCTGTGGTTGGTCAGCAGGCTCCAGACCATTTCATCGTCCACGCGGAAGCTGGCCAGCAGCGTGCTGCGTGAAGCCAGCTTGAGCACCTGGGCCGAGGACAGCGAGGCCAGCAGGTCGCAGGATTCTTCGTTCAGGCCCAGGCGGAACACGGCCTCTGACTTGTCCTGGCGAATCAGGGTTTGAGCCAGCATCAGGTAAGTGAGGTTGGCTTCGCGGATTTCGGCAAGCAGTTGTTCGTTGTTCATGGGACCGTCCTTTCAATCACTACAGACAGATCACATGAACTTGCACAGCGTTGAACCTGTTGCGATCTGTTGGAATGGATTGTGTTTCAGGCCCAAATCAAACTGAAGTCGGGGCAGGTCGGTGCGTAGCGTCTGGTTGCGCCACGGGGTTTGTCAGTTTTCCCTTACGCGGCTGCCATCCTGGCTGCCTACTTTGCCGGCGGAACTTGTCCGGTCCTGGCAAAAGCGGTCGTGTGCTTTTACGCTTTGGCGATCGAGCAAGCTGTTGACCTGGCGATTGGCCTCGTCAGTGAGCTCGCGTTGGGGCTGCCGCTGATGACCCTCGCTATTGTGCTTGGCCGGCGTTCGAACCATCGCTCAAACAAGCGGTGACTGGTGCGGCTTATCGGCCAAACCATGACAAAGACTGGACAGGATTTGCTACGCAATTAAGAGCGTTTTAAAAGGCGGCCGAGCGCCCATGTCGGCCTAGACCAAGCTGCTCAGGCAATGCATGCGGCACAGCATGGGATGATGCTTGCCTGGCTGCAAACATCGTTGCGACCGAATACCTTCTTGCTCCAGACTGCATTGCCGGATTATGGAGAGGGGAGGCAGTTGCGAGGCTGCCATCACCCGTGGTTGTGCGGAGGTATTTGCCAACGGCCAGCTGGCGTGTGCAGTATCTCTCGCCCGTCTAAGAAAGAAAACGGCTTACTTTTTCAAGCGCAGCGCATTGAAGATCACCGACACGGAACTCAAACTCATCGCCAGTGCTGCAATCATGGGCGACAGCAGCCATCCGGTGAACGGGTACAGAACCCCGGCTGCAATCGGCACGCCAATGCCGTTGTAAAAAAGGCAAACAGCAAGTTCTGTCGCATATTGCGCACCGTGTCGGTGGAGATTTCACGCGATTGCGCGATGCCGCGAAGGTCTCCCTTGACCAAGGTGATCTGGCCGCTGTTCATGGCCACATCGGTGCCTGTGCCCATGGCCACGCCCACATCGGCCTTGGCCAGCGCAGGTGCATCATTGATGCCGTCCCCGGCCATGGCGACCACATGGCCTTCTTGCTGCAGTCGCTCTACCAAGGCCAGTTTGTCGGCGGGTTTGACTTCGCCATGCACTTCGTCAATGCCCAGCCTTGCTGCCACGGCCTTGGCTGTGGTCAGTCCGTCCCCAGTCGCCATGACGATGCGCAAGCCGCTGGCATGCAGGGCCTGGATGGCATCGGGCGTGGTGGTCTTGATGGGGTCTGTCACCGCCAGGATGCCGGCAAAGCTGCCATCAACGGCCAGGTGCATGATGCTCGCTCCTTCCCCGCGCAGGCGCTCTGCATCGGCCTGCAGCAGCGTTACCGATACGCCTTCTTGCTCCATCAGCGCCGTGTTGCCCAAGGCCAATCGGCGTCCTTCTACAGAGCCCCGCACGCCAATGCCGCTGCCAGATTCGAAGTCCTCAGGCTTGGCAAGCAAAAGGCCTTTTGCGCGCGCCGCACTGACGATGGCATCGGCCAGCGGGTGTTCGCTGCCCTGATCCAGGCTGGCGGCCAGCCGCAACACCTCATCGGGGGTGAATTCGGGCGCAGCAATGGCCTGGTCGAATGCCGGCTTGCCTTCCGTGAGCGTGCCGGTCTTGTCTACGATCAATATGTCCACTTCGCGCATTTTCTCGATGGCACCGGCATCACGGAACAAAATGCCTTGCTTGGCTGCGCGACCGGTAGCCACCATGACCGACATGGGTGTCGCCAATCCCAGAGCGCAGGGGCAGGCGATGATGAGTACTGCTACCGCATTGATCAGGCCGAATACCCAACTGGGTTCCGGCCCGAAAAGACCCCAGGCAAGGAAGGTTGCGACCGCGACCAGCACCACGAACAAGACAAATTTGCCTGCAACCACATCGGCCATGCGCTGCATCGGCGCCTTGGAGCGCTGGGCAGAAGCCACCATTTGCACGATCTGCGACAGCATGGTGGCCGAGCCCACTTTTTCAGATCTCATGATCAAGGCGCCGCTGGTATTGAGCGTCGCGCCTATGATCTGGTCGCCAGCGCGTTTGGTGACAGGCACAGGCTCTCCTGTCAGCATCGACTCATCGACTGCGCTTTGGCCTTCTGTGACGATGCCGTCAACAGGCACTTTTTCTCCGGGGCGCACACGCAGCAAGTCGCCAACGTGCACGTGATTGAGCGGCACATCTTCCTCGCTGCCATCCGCATTGATGCGCCGCGCAGACTTTGGTGCCAGGCCAAGCAGGGACTTGATCGCCGCCGAGGTTTGAGAGCGCGCCTTCAGCTCGATGATCTGGCCAAGCATGGTCAGGGAAATAATGACCACCGCAGCTTCAAAATACACAGCAACGCGACCCATTGACACAAACGAGCTGGGAAACACGTCCGGCATCACGGTGGCGACAACGCTGTAGACAAAGGCGGCGCCGGTTCCCAAGCTGATGAGCGTCCACATGTTCGGACTGCGATGGATGATCGATTGCCAGCCTCTTGCGAAGAAGGGCCATCCTGTCCATAGAACCACCGGCAAGGACAAAACCAGTTCCACCCAGGTTTGGGTCTGGGCGTCAAACCATCCCAGGCGATGGCCCAACATGGCGAGCGTGGCCACAATCAGCGTAAGCGGGAGCGTCCACCAGAAGCGTCTCTGGAAATCTTGCAGCTCGCTGTGCTCGTCCTCGTCCACCGGAATCACCGGTTCCAGCGTCATGCCGCACTTGGGGCAGTTGCCAGGGTGATCTTGCTGCACCTCAGGGTGCATGGGACAGGTGTAGATCGTTGCCGCTGCTGCCTGCACAGGATCGCTTTGCGCAGGCCCCTCTCTATGAACAGCCGTCTGATGGACATGTGGGTGCCTGCTGCCATGAGCTTGCTCGCCCTGAGATTCAGGCACTAAATGCATCTGGCATTTGGGGCAGCGTCCAGCGTGATCCTGACGGACTTCGGGGTGCATGGGGCAGACATAGAGCGCACTGGGGCCTGCCTGGTGTAGCGACTGGGAGGGCTCGGTCATGCCTGGCACGGAGTCTTTTTCCGAATTCGCGGGTGCCGTGCTCTGCTGCGGATCGGCAGACTGCGGCGACGATCGATGCTGATGATGGTTCATGCAAATGTTCTCCATGCTGCGGACTCGATCTCTGGCGGCTATGCCAGGTCAAAGTCAGGCCACAAGCGATTCGACAGAAAATCTTCACCCGTCCGTTACGGCAGGCTGATGGTCGCGATGCGTCAGGCGATGCGTCAGGCGATGCGTTTGGCATTCGCGCAGCGCTGCTCCAGCGAGCGAGCATCTACGTTGGCTGATGTCTGAGCCAGAGCGCCACTGGTCGCCGAGCATTCCTGTGCGGTCAAACCATTTCGCTTGACCGATCAAACTCCTTTCGGCGAAAGAATGCCAAGCCATGCCACACTGGTCAGAACCAGCACTGCCAGCGTCGCTTCGGTGAACAGGCTTTGCCGCAGTTTGGCGACGGCTTGGCCATGGTTTCCGGTCTTCAGCGAGGCAGCCAAGGCTGGGCTCAAGCGGAACCGGTTCGCGGCCGCCAATGCCAACATGCCGCCAAACAAGGCCAGCTTTCCCAGTAGCAGCCGGCCATAAAGTGTCGAGACCAGCGGCTCAAGCACGGGCCCGGCAATCAGCAGATAGTTGAGGATGCCGCTCAAGGTGAGAACCAGCACGATCAGCGTACCGATGCGGGCGAAGCCATTCGATGTACGACTCAATATCCGAACCGTGTCCTGGGCAGCGCCTGCTTTCACCATGGCCAGTATCAGGAATGCCAGCAAAGCTCCCACCCATGCGCCTGCGGCCCAGAGGTGAGCGATGTCCGAAGCAAGATGGATGACTCCGCGTACGCCGTCGTCCATGGCGCCATGGCCTGCCCAGGCCAGTGTCGATAGCGCCACGCCGCTGGATGCCGTCATGGCGGCAAAGCGCCGTGCAGGATTGAGGGCCCATGCGGCCATCAGTGCGCACAGCAGCAGCGCCAAGATGCGAACGCACCAAGCCAGGCCCATGGAGGTGTCCAGCATGAGCATCTGGACAATGGGTAGCGACAGTTCCGAGTAGTCCTGCGCGCCGGACAATGCCTTGGCAAGGCGCGTCATGCCAATGATTGACAGCCCCATGCCCATGACTGCGAATACGCCTACACAGATTCGATACCGACGTGAAATCGCCAAGGACCGCTCGTCGTGGCCCAGGGCATAGACACCGAACAGGGCGACGCCGAAGGCGGCCGCCATGTTCAGATAGAGCGCGAGGCGCAATCCGATGGTGAGCCAATCCTCCGCCATTGGCTTACTTCACCTGGAAATTGATGTTGCCGTTGATCACATGCGTATCCGCGGAAACGGCACGCCAGTCCACGCGATACGAGCCGGATTGCAGTGCCTGTGCCGGCGAGATCACCATGGTCTTGCCGTCGCTGGCACCCGAAACGCTGGCATTGATCTTCATTGCACCGTGATCCGGCATGCCGGCCATGCCGGTCATGACGAGGTTTGCTGCCGAAAATTGGGGAACCAGCGTTTCTGAGAACTTCAGCTCGATGCTCGCCGGTGCGGCCACCTGGGACTTGTCTGCAGGCGACGAGGAAACCAGTGAAGGGTGGGCCAATGCGGCAGTGGCAAACAGGCCGGCGGCAATCGGTGCAAGGAACTTGGCGAAGATATGTGAGTGCGTCATAAAGCCTCCTACCTCAGTGTGCGAGAGTGGTTGAAAACAGGATGTCGAAACTAGAACCAGAAACGTACGCCGGCCACCCAGCGTGTTTGCTGGGAGCGGCTGCCTTCTGCGCGCACATAGTCCGCGGTACGCCCGAAACTGCCGCTGCGTTCCACACCGATATAGGGTGCGAACTGACGGCTGAATTCATAGCGCAGACGCAGGCCTGCGGATGCTTCTGAGAGGCCCCGGCCTATACGTCGTTCCGGGTCGTCCTTGCCATAGAACTGCAACTCGGCTCTGGGCTCCAGGATCAGGCGCTGGGTCAGCAGCAATTCGTAGCTGGCATTGATGCGCAGAGCCGTTCTGCCGCCGTTGCCCACATAGGCCGTGGTCTCCAACTCAAACCAATAGGGGGCCAGGCCCTGCACGCCAAACGCCAGCCACTGACGGCTGGGGCCTGTGCCGTTGTCCAGTCGCAGACCCAGCTGCGTATCCCAGTAGCTTGTGAAGGCACGGCCCCAGAGGAGCTCGGTCCGCGCTTCTTCGAGCTTGCCTTTGGCGATATCACCTTCGGCCTTGATGACAGCCTTGTTGAAGGAGGTGCCAAACCAGGCTTGCAGGTCGTAGGTCGTGGAATCCTCTCCCTTGCGTGAAAAGCGGCGTTCCAGCGTTTCGCCGCGCAGCGATGCAAAAGTGTGCTCGTCAGCCAGCACCAGGCGCGGCACGCCAGGTACGGCATAGTCGCCCGAGCCCAATTGCAGGCCGTCGGAGTAAGCGTGCGGGTCGCGAGAGTCGGGTGGGGCCGATCCCCCTTGCATCTGCATTTTTCCATGGTCCATGGCCGGGGCTGCTGGCGCTGCAGCGCCGCCTGCCGAAGCGGCGTGAGCTGCATGGGGATCCGTACCAATGGGGGCCGCCGTGGCTGGCGGCGCAGCCATCTGGGGGGCGGCCTGACCATGTGCTGCATGGTCTTTGTGCTTGTGCAGCCATGCTCAGCAAGGTCAGCAAGGCGGTGCTCAGAGCGCGAATGGGGAGTGCGTTGGACATGATGGATTTCCCTTGTGAGTTCTTTTCAAGACACTACGACTTCGCGGAACATGCCTGCATCCATGTGGAACAGCAGATGGCAGTGCCAGGCCCAGCGCCCCAGTGCGTCTGCCGTCACGAGAAAGCTGATGCGTTGTGCAGGCTGTACCGGCAAGGTGTGGCGACGAGCGAGGAAGCGACCATCCGGGCTTTCCAGTTCGCTCCACATGCCATGCAGGTGCATGGGGTGGGTCATCATGGTGTCGTTGTGCAAGATGACGCGCAGACGCTCTCCATGGCGGAAATGCACCGGTGTGGACTGCCCGAACTCCAGTCCATCCAGGGACCAGGAGTTGCGTTCCATGCTGCCCGTTAGGTGCAGCTCCACCTCGCGGCCGGGACCACGGGAATCCATGGGGCCTGAAGGAGTGTGCAGATCGGCGAGGGTCAGCACGCGCCTGCCGTTGTTGCGCAGGCCGATGCCTGGATCGTCGAGGTTGGTGCGCGCCATATCCACGCGCATGTCGGTGCTCGCGCCATACTCGGTGCGTGCATGGCGCGCCGTGGTGCTGGGCACGGCCAATGGGCCCGCAGGCATGGCATGCTGGCCGCTCATGCCGCTCATGCCGCTCATGCCGCTCATGCCGCTCATGCCGCTCATGCCGCTCATGCCGCTCATGGCTCCGTGATCCATCCCTGCCATTGAACCGGCACCCATGCCACCCATGGCGCCATGATCCATCCCGGCCATCGAACCGGCGCTCATGCTTGTCATCCCGGTCATCCCGGTCATCCCGGTCATCTCGTGGCCGGATGCCCCGCCGCCCATGGCACCCATCATGTCGCCCATGCCCAGCCACTCGACCGGGTCGGTTGCGGGAACCGGGGCTTGCAGACCTTCACGCACTGCCAGCGTGGCCCGTGCGTAGCCCGATCTGTCCATGGATTGGGCGAAGATGGTGTAGGCCTCATCACGCGGCTCGACGATCACATCAATGGTTTCGCCCGGGCCGAAACGGAATTCATCCACCGTCACCGGTTCCACATCAAGGCCGTCAACATGCACCACGGTGAGCTTCAGTCCGGGAATACGAACGTCATAGAAGGTGTTGCCTGCACCGTTGACCATGCGCAGCCGGACACGCTCGCCGGGGCGAAACAGTGCCGTCCAGTTACCGGCTGGCGTGACGCCGTTGGCCAGATAGGTCAGCGTTGCGGACGACAGATCGGCCAGATCCGTGGGATTCATGCGCATCTCGTTCCACATCTTGCGCTTTTCAAGCGCTGCGGATACGCCGTCGCGCGAGGCATCGCGAAAGAAGTCGAAGACCGTTGGCTGGTTGTAGTTGTAGTAGTCGCTCTGGACCTTGAGCTTGGCGAAGACGCGCATGGGGTCTTCGTCAGTCCAGTCGGAGAAAACCACGACGTGGTCACGATCTGCGCGAATGGTCTGCGGTCCGGCGGGATCAATGATGATCGCGCCGTACATGCCGGTCAGCTCCTGCATGCCGGAGTGAGAGTGGTACCAGTACGAGCCGTTTTGCTGGACTTTGAAACGATAGGTGAAAGTCTCTCCGGGCGCGATGCCGGCAAAGCTGATGCCGGGAACGCCGTCCATTTGATAGGGCAGGATGATGCCGTGCCAGTGAATGGAGGTTGCCTCGCGCAGCTTGTTCGTGACGCGGATGGTCACGGTCTCGCCTTCGCGCCAACGCAGGGTTGGTGCAGGCAGCGAGCCGTTGATGGTGGTGGCAATGCCGGGCTTGCCGGTGAAGTTCACCGGCGACTCAGCGATCACCAGATCGAATTCATTGCCTCTCAATACCGGCGGGGCGCCACGCACGGTTGAGCTCTGTTGTGCGAATGCGCTCAGCGTCTGCGCTGACAAGCCGGCCAATACACCTCCAGCAGCCAAGCCCTGAACAAAGCGTCGGCGAGAAAAACCCTGAGCAGGGGTCACTAGAAATGGCGAATGACGTGGCATGAATGAATCCTCCAGAAAGTCGTTTTCAGCGCCGTCAATTTTTTGGAGCGCCGACTTCAGTACATGGTTTGCATGCTATGGACTGCTGAATTTCGAAAGGATGACCCGCTGGTTACATTCAAGTAATGTTCGCGTCATGATCGTGGCCCTACCTGCGAAGCTTCAAGCGCCCAAGCTGGCTGCGGGCGACATTTGTCTGGGAAGCAAACTGTGGTCTGGACTTGATCAACTGCGCCTGGTGATGCTGTCTTTGTCAGAATGCATCTGAATGACATGACGGGCTGGCCGAGGCAATGCCGATGAAACCCGCGCAACGATGCATTCGCCTGTTTGCATCGATGCGGTTTTCATGGGGCCTCTGAGCTTGGATCCCTGGGCTGTGAGGGGAACCGCGCCCAATGCGTTCCGGCAGGTGCGGATATTGCAAACTGGTGCACTGCGGCGGCTCAAGGTCGAACTGCGATGTGGGGCAAGATCAACAAGGAACGCAGTTACAGCCACCGCAGCTTCGACAGGCGGTCATTGGCAGTGGCCAGAGCGCCTTGCGCGCTCTTTAGGTTCTTGGCGCGGCTCAGCCGCGTTCTATCGGGCGGTCGAGCTGGCTGCACCATTCGCTCCAGCTGCCGGCAAACAAGGCGGTGGGTGCAAAACCCGCGATGCGCATGGCCAGTACATTGGGCGTGGCGCTGACACCGCTGCCGCACTGATGAACCACGCCGGCAGGATCGCGTCCGGCCAGCAGCTCTTCAAACTCGGCGCGCAGCAGGGCTGCGGGCTTGAAGCGCCCATCGGCGGCGATATTGCTGGAGAAAGGGCGGTTCAGTGCGCCCGGAATATGGCCGGCCACAGGGTCCAGCGGCTCCACCTCGCCGCGGTAGCGGGCAGGGGCGCGGGCGTCGATCAAGGTTTGGGCGCTCTGGCCCAGCTCGGCCTGCACCTGATCAGCGGTCTTGAGCGTTTCCAGTGGCGCAGTCAGCTCGAAATTGGACTGGAAGCGTGCAGGCTCTTCGCCCGCATTCACGCTCTGGCCTGCGGCCTGCCAGGCTTGCAGCCCGCCGTCGAGCAGGGCGACGGCATCGTGACCGGCCCAGCGCAGCATCCACCACAGGCGACCGCAGTAATTGGCGTTGTTCCTGTCATAGACCACGGCTTGCATATCGTTGGAAAAACCGATGGCCGACAGCCAGACGGCAAAACGCTCGCGTGTGGGCAGGGGGTGGCGTCCGCCGGAGGCAGCCTGGCCGCTGATGGCCACTTCGCCGTGTGCGCCGGGCACGCCATGCGGGGCGCTGAGGTGTTTGTCCAGATCGGCAAACACGGCGTCTGGAAGATGGGATTGCAGATACTGCTCATGGCCTGCGGGCGGGTTCATGAGATCAAAACTGCAGTCAAACACCATCAGAGGCTTGCCGCTGGCCTGCAGATCGGCCAGTTGCTCGGCGGAAATCAGGGTGTTGTAGTGCTCGGGTCTGGAAGTCGTCATGGATTGCTGCTCCGAAATCAGTAGCGGAAGAGCGCAGGCTCTTCCGTGGGGTGCAATCCATTATGCGGCGGTAGAAGCCGCGAAAGCACTAGCCGCGCGAACGCAAAGCCGTAGCCATGGCACCGCTGAACACGATGATCACAATGCCCACCCAGCCTATCAGGGGGATGCTTTCGCCGAACAGCAGCAAGCTCAGCAGGGCGGCAAACACAATGCCCGAGTACTGCAGATTGGCGACCACCAAGGTGTTGCGCTTGCTGCCTGCCGTGGCGTAGGCCCGGGTCATGCACATCTGTGCCACGGCCGCCAGAACGCCTACCGGCAGCAGCCACAGCACGCTCCAGCCGGGGAAGGGCGAGATGCCGGTAAACAGCATGGTGATGCCGCCTGCCACGGCAGAGCCTAAGGAGAAGTAGAACACCACGCGCGACTCGGGCTCGCCCAGATGGGACAGGGTGGTGACCTGCATATACGCCATGGCGGCAAACATGCCGCCCAGCAGGCCGCCCAGAGCGGCGGCCCATTCCTGCGGCGGAGCACTGCTGGGGCGCAGCACCAGCAGCACGCCGATGAAGCCCAGCACCACGGTGCTGACCAGGCCCCAGGGGAAGGGGGGAATGGCGCGGCTGCTGTGGGGGTTGAGCACATTGTCCTTGCGCATCAGATGGCGCAGCCACAGGCCCTGAAGAATGAGAAAGACCGCCATCCAGATGCTGCTCATGGAGTTGAGCGTGGTGGCGGTGGCCAGCGGCAGATGGCCGATGGCATAGAACCAAGCTCCCATGGAGATGACGCCCACCAAGCTGCGCCAGGCGTGTTCGCGCGGGTACTTGGTGGCCAGGGTCACGTTATTGCGCTTGGCCAGCCAGGCCAGCAAGGCCATGCTGACCAGGCCGCGGTAGAAAATGATCTCGGCGGTGTTGAAGTCCTGGGAGGCAAACTTCACACACACACTCATGAGCGCAAAAATCAGCGCTGCCGCCACCATCCACAAAGCTTGCATACCTTCAACCGATTCAGCATAAAAAATAGCTGCTGCGCTTATTCAACAAGCGCTAGCAGCTATCAGTTTTGAGGGGAATACCTCGAATTAACCTTGGGGGATGGCTTGACCCATCACATCCCGGTACCACTCATGAAAGTGCTGCATGCCGTCTTCCATGGGGCTTTGATAGGGACCGACCTCGTTGTCGCCGCGCTCGAACAAGGCCTTGCGGCCGGCATCCATGCGCTCGGCAATCTCATCGTCTTCGATGCAGGTCTCCATGTAGGCGGCCTTCTGCGCCTTGACGAATTCGGGCTCGAAGGCCGCGATTTCCTCAGGGTAGTAAAATTCCACCACATTGAGCGTCTTGTCCACGGCGAGCGGGTGCAGCGTGGAGACAGTGAGCACGTGCGGATACCACTCCACCATGATGTGGGGGTAGTAAGTCAGCCAGATGGCACCGCGCTCGGGCAACTGGCCTTCGCGGTAGGCCAGCAGCACCTCATGCCAGGTCTTGTAGATGTCCGAGCCCGGACGGCCAAAGCTGGGAGCCACGCCCACGGTCTGCACCGAGTACTGCTTGGAGAACTCCCACTGCAGATCGTCACAGGTCACGAAGTTGCCCAAACCGGGGTGGAAGGGGCCTACGTGGTAGTCCTCCAGATAGACCTCGATAAAGGTCTTCCAGTTGTAGTTGCACTCGTGGATCTCGACGTGGTCGAGCACAAAGCCTTCGAAGCTCAGCTGCTCCTTGAGCTTCATGCCGGCCAGGTCTGACTGCACATCGCGGCCGTTGTCCTCGAACAGTAGCCCATTCCACTCGCGCAGCGGGTAGTTGTTGAGGTTCAGGCAGGGATCGTGGCTGAAATGGGGCGCGCCCAGCAGTTCGCCGCTGGTGTTGTAGGTCCAGCGGTGCAGCGGGCAGACGATGTTGCCGCCCGCATGGCCCTTGCCTTCGGTCAGCAGATTGCCGCGGCCCTTGAGCATCACGGCCTGGCGGTGGCGGCAGACATTGGAGATCAGTTCCACCTGGCCACTGGCGTTGCGCACCAGGGCACGCCCTTCCTTTTCTTGTGGAAGGGCGTAGTAGTCGCCAATCTCGGGGATTGCTAGCTCATGGCCCACATAACGCGGGCCGCGCTTGAAAATGGTTTCCAACTCACGCTCGAACAGAGCCTGGTCGAAATAGCTTGAAACTGGTAGTTGGCTTGCGGCCTGCTGCAGTTGAAGACTTAAATCAGACATGACCTGACCTAAAGACTCCCCACAGGGAGGGTGCGCGTGCGCGCGGGTAAAAAACGAAACCGGCCTTGTCTGGGCATGTGCTCTGGGCAGTTGGGTGGAGTCGCCGCTAAGCTCACCACACGAGATGCCCTGGCAATATGACCAGACCTGGGGCCGGTTTGACGGGGAATGGGATTGTAACCTGTGGGGTTATTTCCGCTGCTTCGGTACGTGTATTGAACTGGTCAAGAGGATGGGGCGCTTACAGTTTGCGCAAACCCGTAATCGCCCCTGGGCTCGGGGCTTGTGGCGCGTGGCGCCATCGTATTTCTTCCCCGGCGGTCATGAATGGTTACCGGCCTTTGTCCGCATTGCGCGCTTTCGTCGCTGGCACGCCTAAAATCGTCGCTTCCTTCCAACACTGCCCCATACCATCCATGCCCAAGGCCGCAGCCGCCAAAACCTCTGCCCAGCCCACCAGCTATGAAGCCGCCCTGCAAGAGCTGGAGCAGCTGATTGCACACATCGAGTCGGGTCAGCTGCCGCTGGAACAGATGCTGACCGGCTATCAGCGCGCAGCTGAGTTGCTGGCCTATTGCCGCGGCAAGCTCGATGCAGTGCAGGAGCAGGTCAAGGTGCTGGATGAAGGCACGCTGTCCCCCTGGACTCAGGACTAGTCCTGGTATTTGCCAGACTCAACGCAGTGAACAAGCGCCCATGAATGCAGAAATGATTGCCGAGCAGCCTCAAGCAGGAGCCGATTTGAAGACCCTGGATTTTTCCGTCTGGATGCTGGAGCGGCTGGCCCGCACCGAAGATGCGCTGTCGCTTTGGGTGGGAGTCAACACTCCCGCAGGTCTGGGCGAAGCCATGCGCTATGCCGTGCTCGATGGCGGCAAGCGCCTGCGCCCCTTGCTGGTCTGGGCGGCTGCCGAGGCCGTGGGTGGCCACGCTGCAGCCACGCTGCGTGCCGGTTGCGCGGTGGAGCTGATCCACGCCTATTCGCTGGTGCACGACGACATGCCCTGCATGGACAACGATGTCATGCGCCGTGGCAAGCCCACCGTGCATGTGCAGTTTGGCGAAGCGTCGGCCCTGCTGGCCGGCGATGCGCTGCAGGCGCTGGCATTCGAGTTGCTGCTGCCCGAGGAGGATGACATTCCCTGCTCCATGCAGGCCAAGCTATGCCGTTTGCTGGGTGCTGCGGCAGGCAGCCATGGCATGGCCGGCGGCCAGGCCATCGATCTGGCCAGCGTGGGCAAGCAGCTGACGGAAAGTCAGCTGCGCGAAATGCACCGTCTCAAAACCGGCGCGCTGCTGCTGGGCAGCGTGCTCATGGGGGCCGCCTGCAATGCGCAGACCGAGGCCAGGGCCATCGAGGCGTTGACCGAGTACGGCCAGGCGCTGGGCGTGGCCTTCCAAGTGGTGGACGATATTCTGGATGTGGTGGCCGACTCCGCCACGCTGGGCAAGACTGCCGGCAAGGATGCCGCCAACGACAAACCCACCTATGTCTCGCTGCTGGGGCTGGAGCGCGCTCGCGCCCATGCCGAGGAGCTGCGTCAGCAGGCGCATGCGGCTTTGGCCCGCAGCGGCCTGGCCGATACGCAGGCCCTGGCCGCCCTGGCTGATATGGTGGTGCAGCGCAGTCATTGATAATGCAAGGCAAATTGGCCTCAAGCGTAATACTGGCGTGCGAAAGCAGCTATTAAAAATATAGATCATGTCCACGAACAATTATTCCTTGCTGCAAACCATCAATGACCCGGCAGACCTGCGCGGCCTCTCGCGTGCACAGCTCAAGGCGCTGGCCGGCGAGCTGCGTGCCTATGTGATCGACAGCGTCTCCAAGACCGGCGGCCACCTGAGTTCCAACCTGGGAACCGTGGAGCTGACGGTGGCCCTGCACTCGGTGTTTGACACGCCACGTGATCGCGTGGTCTGGGATGTGGGTCATCAAACCTATCCGCACAAGATACTGACCGGTCGCCGCGACCGCATGGACAGCCTGCGCCAATTCGGCGGCCTCTCGGGCTTTCCCCAGCGTGCAGAGAGCCAGTACGACACCTTTGGCACGGCCCACTCCTCCACCAGCATCTCGGCAGCCCTGGGCATGGCACTGGCGGCCAAGCAAAAAGGCGAGGACCGCCGTGCGATTGCCGTGATCGGCGACGGTGCCATGACCGCCGGCATGGCGTTCGAGGCACTGAACAACGGCGGCGTGGCCGATGCCAATCTGCTGGTCATCCTCAACGACAACGATATGAGCATCAGCCCGCCCGTGGGCGCGCTGAACCGCTATCTGGCCCAGCTGATGAGCGGCCAGTTCTATGCCAAGGCCCGCGATGTGGGCAAGAGCGTCTTGAAGCAGGTGCCGCCGCTGCTGGAGCTGGCCAAGCGCCTGGAGCAACAGGCCAAGGGCATGGTGGTGCCTGCCACCATGTTCGAGCAGTTCGGCTTCAACTACATAGGCCCCATCGACGGTCACGATCTGGATTCGCTGATCCCCACGCTGGAGAACATCAAAAGCCTCAAAGGTCCGCAGTTTCTGCACGTGGTGACCAAGAAAGGCCAGGGTTACAAGCTGGCCGAGGTGGACCCTATCGCCTACCACGGCCCCGGCAAGTTCGACCCGGCCGTCGGTCTGGTCAAGCCTGCCACGCCGGCCAAGCAGACCTTCACCCAGGTGTTTGGCCACTGGCTGTGCGATATGGCGGCCAAGGACCAGCGTCTCGTCGGCATCACGCCGGCTATGCGCGAAGGCTCGGGCATGGTGGAGTTTCACAAGCGCTTCCCCGGCCGCTATTACGACGTGGGCATTGCCGAGCAGCATGCCGTGACCTTTGCCGGCGGTATGGCCTGCGAAGGCCTCAAGCCCGTGGTGGCCATCTACTCCACTTTCCTGCAGCGCGGCTATGACCAGCTGATTCATGACGTGGCGTTGCAAAACCTGCCCGTGGTGTTTGCGCTGGATCGCGCGGGTCTGGTGGGGGCCGACGGTGCCACGCACGCTGGCAATTACGACATCGCTTTTGTGCGCTGCATTCCAAATATGAGCATGGCCTGCCCGGCCGACGAGCGCGAAACCCGCCAGTTGCTGACGACAGCCTATGAGCAGGACCATCCCGTGTGCGTGCGCTACCCGCGTGGCGCCGGTGTGGGTGTGGCTCCGCTGGAGACTATGGAAGGTCTGCCTTTTGGCAAGGGCGAGATCCGCCGCGAATCCGCCGCCAAGAAGGTCGTCATTCTGGCTTTCGGCACGCTGCTGTACCCGGCGCTGACCGCTGGCGAGGCGCTGGATGCCACCGTGGTCAATATGCGCTGGGCCAAGCCGCTTGATGAAGAGCTGCTGCTCAAGGTGGCAGCCGAGCATGAGCTGATTGTGACGCTGGAAGAAGGCAGCATCATGGGCGGCGCAGGCAGCGCCGTGCTGGAAGTGCTGGCCGCGCAGGGCCTGTGTAAA
Organism: Comamonas aquatilis; assembly: GCF_965139575.1. Taxonomy (NCBI): domain Bacteria; kingdom Pseudomonadati; phylum Pseudomonadota; class Betaproteobacteria; order Burkholderiales; family Comamonadaceae; genus Comamonas; species Comamonas aquatilis. The sequence goes on from NZ_CBCSIW010000014.1 coordinate 34,363, forward strand.
CCGGTATTGCAGCTGGGCTTGCCCGATCAGTTCATTGAGCATGGCGACCCGGTCAAGCTGCTTTCCCTGCAAGGGCTGGATGCTGCAGGCATCGAAGCATCGGTTCGCCAGCGGCTGGCAGTCGCGCAGGTCTGATTCCTTTCCTTAGCTCAAGCACCCAAGGCCCTTCGCAGAAGGGCCTTTTTTGTGGTCAAACGCCGGGAACACTGACGGCAGCTGCTTTGCCCTGCGAATCTTGCCCTCAGCAGGCGTCTGCGTTTTTAGAATGCTGGCTGGACACAAGCGCAAGCGGCCTCTTCAAGGCTGCTATAACCCCATCTTGTTAATGAAAACTACTCGCGGAGAAACCTTCATGGATCGTCGCTCACTCGTCAAACATGTGGGCATGGCCGGAGTGCTGGCAGCAGGAGTGGCCCCGGCAGTCCATGCGCAGGAAGTGCTGCGGTGGCGGCTTGCGGCAAGCTTTCCCAAGACGCTGGACACGGTCTTCGGTTCGGCCGAGAAATTTGCACAGACACTCAAGGCCTTGTCGGGCGGCAAGTTTGAAGTGTCCGTGCACCCGGCTGGGGAGCTGATGCCTGCATATGGCGTGGTGGATGGAATTCAAAGCGATGCCATCGAAATGGCGCTGACCGCTCCTTACTACTTTACCGACAAGGATGCCTGCTTTGCCCTGGGTTGCGCCGTGCCCTTTGGTCTTACGGCCCGGCAGATGGACGCCTGGATGGAGCATGGCGGCGGGCGCAAGCTCATGGACGATTTCTATGCCGCATACAACATCAAAAGCCTGAGCGCGGGCAATACGGGCACGCAGATGGGGGGCTGGTTTCGCAAGGAAATCAAGACCGTGGCCGACCTCAAGGGCCTGAGGATGCGCGTGGGGGGCGGCCTGTTTGGCGAGGCTCTGCAAAAGCTGGGCGTGCAGGCCTTCAACATGCCTATCAACGAGGCCTATCAGGCGCTGGAAAAAGGCCGGCTCGATGCCGTGGAATTCGTCGGCCCCTATGACGACCAGAAGCTGGGCTTTGGCAAGATTGCACCGTATTACTACTATCCCGGCTGGTGGGAGGGCGGGGCGGAGCTGGCCTTCTTCATCAATGCCAAGGCCTATGCAGGCTTGACGCCGGAGTTCAAGGCCATGGTGGAGGCAGCGGCCAGCGTGGCGGCGCGCGATATGACGGGCAAGTATCTGGCCCTCAATCCCGCAGCGCTCAAAAAGCTGCTCAGCGAGCGGGTTCAGCTCAGGGCCTTTCCCAGAGAGCTCATGGATGCCGGCTTCAAGACCGTGATGCAGTCCATGGCGGAAAACGAAACCAAGTCTCCCAGCTTCAAGAAAATTCACCGCAGCCTGCGCAGCTTTCAGCACGACCAGCTGCTGTGGGATCGCTTCTCCGAGTTCCGCTACGCCAGCTATATGAGTGTGGTGCGGCTGTGAACACGCGTTGATAGTGAATGCCTGCTCCTGAATTTCATTGGCACCAACTTACCTTGATCTAGGTAGAAGTTCCTAGTTGAACGGGCGCTTTTCGAAGCGGCGCGAGTCATTGGCTCATGTACATTTCCAAACGATCATGTAAGACGACGCAGATCGTTTGACTGTTCAAGCACACCGTTCATCAAGGAGACCGCAGTGGATCGTCGTTCCATTCTCAAAAATGCTGGCATCGCCGGCGTCCTGGCTGCCGCCGCAGCCCCCGCCGTGCATGCGCAAGCGACTATCCGCTGGCGTCTGGCTTCGAGCTTTCCCAAGTCGCTGGACACGATTTACGGTACGGCTGAAATTTTCTCCAAGAAAGTCAGCGAAGCCACCAGCGGCAAGTTCCAGATTTCGGTGCATGCCGGCGGCGAGCTGATGCCCGCCTTCGGCGTGGTGGATGGCGTGCAGAGCGCAGCCGTCGAAATGGCGCACACCGCTCCCTATTACTTCTACGGCAAGGACCCCACCTTCTGCCTGGGTTGCGCCGTGCCGTTCGGCATGAACGCACGCCAGATGAATGCCTGGATGTACGAAGGCAACGGCCTGAAGCTGATGCGTGAGTTCTACGCCAAGTACAACATCATCAATCTGCCCGGCGGCAACACCGGCGCCCAGATGGGCGGCTGGTTCCGCAAGGAAATCAAGTCCGTGGCCGATCTCAAGGGCCTGAAGTTCCGTACCAACCCCTTTGCGGGCAAGGTGCTGGAGCCGTTTGGCGTGATTCCTCAGTCCATTCCCGGTGCCGACCTGTACCCCGCACTGGAAAAAGGCACGATCGACGCGCTGGAGTGGGTGGGCCCTTATGACGACCAGAAGCTGGGCTTCAACAAGGTCGCGCCCTTCTATTACTACCCCGGCTGGTGGGAAGGTGGTCCTCAGCTGGACTTCTACATCAACTCCAAGGCCTGGGCCGGTCTGCCAGCCGAGTACAAGGCGATCGTCGAGGCCTCGGCTTCGCACGCTCACGTGACCATGCTGGCCAAGTACGACTCCAAGAACCCCACGGCCATCAAACAACTGGTGGGCTCGGGCACCAAGCTGCGCCCCTTCACGCAGGACGTGATGAATGCGGCCTTCAAGTCGGCACAGCAGATTTATGCGGATCTGAACAACTCCAACCCCGAGTGGAAGAAGATCTACCCCGACTACGCAAAATTCCTGGCCGACCAGAACGCCTGGTTCCGCTTCACCGAAGGCACGTTCGACCGCTTCATGCAGCAGCAAAAGCTGTAAGCGGTGCCGGGCCACAAGGCCCGAGAGCAAAAAAGCCTCGCTGTTTCAGCGAGGCTTTTTTCATGGTGGCAAGGTGGGCGTTTGATCAGGCTTTGGACGATGCAGAAGGCTGCATACCCTGGCGGACCACGCTCTCGCCAAAGGCGACCAGCAGCCGCACATCGGCCGAATGCATCCAGGTCATGCCGCCGTTGCGCTTGCGCACCAGCATGCGGGGAGAGACGATGAACTGCAACCAGGGCCAGTGCACGATCTTGAAGGTGGCCACCTCGCGCGCATGGACGCGCTTGTCCCAGAGCCAGGTCTGAACCAGTTCATCATCGGCATAGCGTGTGCGGCTGAAGACCATCCACCAGCCGACCCAGGCCAGCAGCAAGCCGGCCAGACCATAGGTGGACAGGGTGGCGAACGACCACTGGACTTCACGCAAAGACGGTGTTGACCAAAGTGCGAAGCCCACCAGAGCGAGCACGATGACGACCGACAGACATCGCACGGCCGTCGGGTAGGCGGCGCTCTCCAGCACCGTGCCCAGCTCTTTTTTCAGCCCTGATTCTTGAGGCAGCGGCAAGCTGTTTTCCCTCATTGCGCAGGAGCGACCGGGGCCGTGGGAGCCGCTGGGGCATTGGCGGCGTCAGCTGCCGGGGCGGCCGGTGCTTCGCCGGGAACCACAAACGGCGTATCAAGGTCGATGGGGTTGCCCTGCTGCATATCTGCTGGCATCTCCAGCTGCACCTTGTCCAGATCCACCACCACTTCCTTGTCCAGGAACACGGTCACCGTCTGCGGGAAGAAGATCACGATGGCCACCAGAATCACCTGCATCACCACCCAGGGGATGGAGCCCATGTAGATGTCGCTGGATTTGACGGGCCGGTCTATGCGCTTTTCCTTGAACAGCGTGTCCGAGATGCCGCGCAGATAGAACAGTGCAAAACCGAAAGGCGGGTGCATGAACGAGGTCTGCATGTTCACACACAGCAGCACGCCGAACCAGACCAGATCGATGCCCAGCTTGTGTGCCACAGGGCCCAGCAGCGGCAAGATGATGAAGGCGATTTCAAAGAAGTCCAGGAAGAACGCCAGGAAGAAGATGAAGATGTTCACTACGATCAGGAAGCCGATCTGGCCGCCTGGCAGGTCGGTAAGCATGTGCTCGATCCAGATGGCGCCGTCCACGCCCTGGAAGACCAGGGAGAACACGCGCGAGCCGATCAGGATGAAGACCACCATGGCGGTCAGGCGCATGGTGCCGTCCATGGCATCCTTGAGCAGGGCCCAGTTCAGGCGCTTGTGAATGGCGGCCAGAATCAGCGAGCCCACGGCACCCATGGCACCGGCTTCTGTGGGAGTGGCAATGGCGTGGTCCATGAAAGGCAGACCGCCCATGGAGCCCAATACGGCAAAGATCAGGATGGCCGAGGGGATGATGCCGCGCAGGCACTTGCCCCACAGCGCCCAGCCGTGCAGCGTGCGCGCCGTCTTGGGCAGGCCGGGCACATGCTCGGGGCGGATGCGACCCAGGAGGAAGGTGTAGATCGCGAAGATCAGCACTTGCAAAATGGCCGGGCCCCAGGCGCCTTTGTACATATCGCCCACGGAGCGGCCCAGCTGGTCGGCCATGACGATCAGCACCAGCGAAGGCGGCACAAGCTGGGTGATGGTGCCCGAGGCTGCCAGCACGCCGGTGGCGTAGCGCATGTTGTAGCCATAGCGCATCATCACCGGCAGCGAAATCATGGCCATGGCAATCACCTGTCCGGCCACGGTGCCGGTGATGGCGCCCAGGATGAAGCCGACGATGATGACCGAGTAGCCCAGGCCGCCGCGCACGGGGCCGAACAGCTGGCCCATGGAGTCCAGCATGTCTTCGGCAAGCCCGCACTTTTCCAGCACGGCTCCCATCAGCGTGAAGAAGGGAATGGCCAGCAGCAGGTCATTGGAGAGGATGCCGAACATATTGATCGGCAGAGTGGACATGAAGTTGGCGGGAAACCAACCCATCTCGATGGCATAAAAGCCGCTGAACAGGCCTAGCGCCGCTAGCGAAAACGCGACGGGGAACCCGATCAGCATGATCACGATCAGCCCCGTGAACATGATCGGGGCAAAATTTTCCATATGCATTCTGGTGTTGTCCTGGAGAAGTCGGTGGAGGCGTTGCCGGGCTTATTGCACCGGCTTCTCGTAATGCGTAGTCATCTCGTAGTGGCCGCTCAGATAGGCCACGCGTTTGATGATTTCAGCCAGGCCCTGCAGGAACATGGCGCCAAAGCCCAGCGGCAGCAGCAGGCCAGCCGGCCAGCGGATCAGACCGCCGATGTTTCCCGACATTTCCTTGGTCACAAACATGTTCCAGAAGAAGGGGGCTGTCAGCCAGGTCAGCAAAGCCATCACGGGCAGCAGAAAAAAGATCAGGCCGAACAAGTCCACAAACACCGGTTTGTGGCCGCGCAGCTTGCCGTAGATGATGTCCACGCGCACATGCTCGTTGAGCTTGAGCACCAGGGGTGCGCCCAGCATGACGGTGGTGCCGAACAAATACCACTGAATCTCCAGCCAGGCGTTGGAGCTCAGGTCCAGACCGTAGCGAGTCACGGCGTTGCCGGCTGAGATGAGGGCGGCGGCGAGCACGGCCAGGCCAGCAATCTTGCTCAGCTTGGTGGAAATCCAGTCCATGCCCAGGGCCAGTTTGAGGAGTACCGACACGATATGTCTCCTTGAGTAATTTGAATGAGACCAGGGTCAGCTGATGACCGGGAGGCTAGATTGCAGCAAGGAGGTGCCGGGCGGAGGGGAGTGGGCCCTGGCGGCCCGGGCGACCGGTTTTCGGTGGGGTGCTGCATAAGCCTTCATGGTGTCTCCAAAAGGTAGGCTGTGGGTGTCGCGCAATGGCAGCTGGTAAGCCGAAGAGGCGATCTGAATTTTTGAACCAAGGTCGAGATTCTACGGAGGGGTAGAGAGGGCCTTTTACAAATACTCAAGCCGCCACGGAGGCTGCAGTCGGAGCACTTTTGCAACTAAATTAATAGCAAATAACGTATGCTGTATATGCGATAAATGGTTGTTTTGTATAAATGTTTCAGCTGTGAAAACCTGCAAGAAAATCCTTGTTCAGCTCTGAATGCCCTGCCAAACGGCGCTGCAACCTAGGGTAAATCGGGAGGTGTGCCAGGCGGTATGCTGCTGCGTTTGACGGCCAGCCTGCGGTACAGCGTGGCCCGGCTCAGCCCCAGGCTTTTGGCCGCTAGGCTCACATTGCCCTGTGTTTCTTGCAGCACTTGTTGAATCAGCAACTGCTCGTTGGTACGCAGCAGAGAACCCGCAGTCTGGCCGGCAAGGGTGACAGGCGCATGGCCTGTCATGGCGGGCGCGGGGCGCGGCGGCGCGGCTTGTGCCAGGGCTTGCAGGCGCAGACCAGACCAGAGCGGCAGCTGCAGCAGCGTTTGCGGGCGCAGGCGTGCATGCTCCAGCAGATTGCGCCAGGGCAGGGCCAGCAGCTCATGGGCATGAAGCGGCGGAACCTGATCGGGCGCTTGCAAGGGGGGCGATGGGCGCGGCACCAGCTGGCGGGCCACGGTGTTGCCGCCCAGCAGGCCGCCGTCGGCATCAAAAGCCAGCAGGCCTTCGCCTTCCTGACCCAGGGGGCCGCCGGGCCAGTTCAGCCTTAGCAGCAGAGCATGGGGCAGGGCCCGCACCAGACGGTCTTCTATTGCCCGGGCGCAGCGAACGGCCAGATACAGCAGCTCGGGTCTTTCCGGCACATCGATGCCGGTGATGCACAGCATGGCCGAGCATTGGCCGCCAGGGCTGAAGATGGGCGTGCCGGCGCAGCTGTAGTCGCGCAGATCATCAAAAAAGTGTTCCCGGCGGTGCAGCCATGCCGGGGCTTGCTCGGCCAGCGCCGCACCGATGGCCGAAGTACCAATTCTGCTCTCGGACAGATCCACCCCCGGGCGGCCCACGGCCACGGCGCGCAGGTCGTGGTGATCGACGGGGCCTTGCACTTGCAGCACGGTGCCTGTGCTGTCGGTCAGCAGGCAAAAGTAGCGCAGAGCTCCCACTGCCCCCGCAAGCTGATGCATGACGGGTTTGGCGGCCTGCAGCAGTGTGAACTCCCTGTCCTGGGCATCTTGCAGGACTTTGGGGCTGAGGGTATCGAATGCCACGCGATCGGCCGGACGATGCCCTCGTTCCATGCAGCGCCGCCAGGAGTGCCACAGCCAGGGCGAGATTCCCTGGGGCGGCTGCACCGGCCTTGATGCGCTGCCCTGAGCGGCTTCCAGAAACTGATGGCGGGCGCGGGCAATCAAGGCATGGCGATCGGCAGCATCGCCAAAGGACAGGGGCAGCATGTACGCATCCTCGGGGGCGGTTGTGTCGTGGGCTCAAGTGTTTCATTTTGAGAATATCTGTGCCCTGCCTGCGCGCCCTGGGGGTCAACCCTAGCGCAGGGCGGGCGCCAGATGTCGAGCATGTGGGCTGCGCGTTTGCTTTGTTACCCATACCCCGCGACTTGATAGCCACAATCGAGCCCGATACCGGCAGGAGGCAGCACGATGAATGTTCAGTTCACGGTCAATGGCCGCGTGGCCAGCATTGACATCCCCCCCAACACCTTGCTGGTGCAGGCCTTGCGAGAGCAGTTACACCTGACGGGCACCCATGTGGGCTGCGACACCAGCCAGTGCGGAGCCTGCACGGTGCTCGTCAACGGCCGTGCCATCAAGTCCTGCACCATGCTGGCCGTACAGGCCGAGGGTGCGCAGGTACAGACCATCGAAGGCATGGCTGCAGCAGACGGCAGCATGCATCCCATGCAGGCGGCGTTCAAGAGCTGCCACGGCCTGCAGTGCGGCTTTTGCACGCCGGGCATGGTGATGAGTGCGGTCGATCTTTGCCAGCAGCAGCCTCAGGCCGATGACGCACAGATCCGCGAACTGCTGGAAGGCAATATCTGCCGCTGTACCGGCTACCAGAACATTGTGGCGGCCATCAAAAAAGGCCGTGACGACATGCAGGCCGCATAAACCCTGGCCTTCCCGAGCTGATTCATAGAACCGAGAAGGAGACAAGCCATGGGAGCCAAGGAATTTTCCAAGCTGCCACATATCGGTGAAGCCTTGCTGCGGCGCGAGGACGACCGCTTTCTGACGGGCATGGGCCAGTACACCGACGACATCACGCTGGGAGCGCAAACCTATGCGGTGTTTGTACGCTCGCCCCACGCGCATGCCAGGCTGCGCAGCGTCAACACCGAAGCGGCCAAGGCAGCGCCCGGCGTGGTGGGAATCTTTACGGGCCAGGACGTGGCAGCCGCCAACATCAACGGCCTGCCCTGCGGCTGGTTGATCACCAGCACCAATGGCGAGCCCATGAAAGAGCCGCCCCATCCAATTTTGGCCCTGGATACCGTGCGCTATGTGGGCGATCATGTGGCCATGGTTGTGGCCGAGACCCTGCAGCAGGCGCGTGATGCGGCCGAGTTGGTGGAGGTGGATTACGAGGTGCGGCCGTCGGTGGTGAACGTAGCCGACGCCGCCGGCGGCAAGAAAGCCGGCGCCGTGGTACACGACATCGCGCCCGACAACTGCTGCTATCGATGGGCGATTGGCGACAAGGCCGCCGTCGATGCCGTATTTGCCGGCGCAGCCCATGTGACGCGGCTCGATCTGGTCAACAACCGCCTGATTCCCAACGCCATGGAGCCGCGCGTGGCCATTGGCAGCTACAACCGCGCCAATGACGAATACACGCTGTACGTGGCCAATCAGAACCCGCATGTGGAGCGGCTGCTGATGACGGCTTTCGTCCTGGGGCTGCCGGAGAGCCGCGTGCGGGTCATCGCTCCCGATGTGGGCGGCGGCTTTGGCTCCAAGATCTTTTTGTATGCCGAGGATGTGTGTCTGACCTGGGCTGCCAAGAAACTCAACCGCAATATCAAGTGGACGGCGGATCGCAGCGAATCCTTTCTCTCGGACGCCCATGGCCGCGACCATGTCAGCCATGCCGAAATGGCCATGGATGCCGACGGCAAGTTCCTGGCCATGCGCGTGCACACCGATGCCAACCTGGGCGCCTATCTGTCTACCTTTGCCAGCGCCGTGCCCACGATTCTCTATGCCACGCTGCTGGCGGGCCAGTACACCACGCCGCAAATCCATATAGAGGTGGATGCCTGGTTTACCCATACCGCGCCTGTCGATGCGTATCGCGGTGCGGGCCGGCCCGAGGCCACCTATCTGCTGGAGCGTCTGGTCAGCCGCTGCGCCTGGGACATGAATCTCTCGCAGGCCGAGATCCGCCGGCGCAACTTCATCACCAGCTTTCCCTACCAGACGCCGGTGGCCTTGCAGTACGACATTGGCGACTACCCGGCCTGCATGGACCAGGCCGAGCAACTGGCCGATGTGGCAGGCTTTGCGGCCCGGCGCGCGGCCAGCGAAGCGCTGGGCTTGAGGCGCGGCCTGGGCTATAGCAGTTATATCGAAGCCTGCGGCCTGGCGCCCAGCAATATTGCGGGAGCGCTGGGGGCACGTGCCGGGCTGTTCGAATGCGGCGAGGTGCGCGTGCATCCCACAGGCAGCGTCACGGTATTCACCGGCTCGCACAGCCACGGCCAGGGGCACGAGACCACGTTTGCCCAGGTGGTGGCCGGGCGCCTGGGCATTCCTGTGGAGAACGTTGAAGTGGTGCACGGCGATACCGGCCGCGTGCCTTTTGGCATGGGCACCTATGGCTCGCGCTCCATCAGCGTGGGTGGGGCGGCCATCATGAAGGCGCTGGATAAGATCGAGGCCAAGGCCAAGAAGATTGCCGCGCATCTGCTGGAGGCCAGCGATGCCGACATCGACTTTGCCGATGGCGAGTTCACTGTGCGCGGCACGGACAAGAAGCTGCCGTTTGCCCAGATTGCGCTGACGGCCTATGTGCCGCATAACTATCCGCTGGACAAGCTGGAACCTGGCCTGGACGAAACCGCTTTCTACGACCCGACCAATTTCACCTTCCCTGCCGGCACGCATATCTGCGAGGTGGAGATCGACCCCGCCACCGGCGTGGTGCGCGTGGATCGCTTCACGGCGGTGGACGACTTCGGCGTCATCATCAACCCCATGATTGTGCAAGGTCAGGTGCATGGCGGCCTGGCCCAGGGCATTGGCCAGGCCTTGCTGGAAAACTGCGTCTACGACCGCGAATCGGGTCAGCTGCTGACCGGCAGCCTCATGGACTACGCCATGCCGCGGGCCGACGATCTGCCGGACTTCACGCTGGGTGCGGTCTGCACGCCCTGTACCCACAACCCGCTGGGCACCAAGGGCTGCGGCGAGGCCGGGGCGATAGGCTCGCCGCCGGCCGTCATCAATGCCGTGCTGGACGCCTTGCACCCGCTGGGCGTCAAGGATCTGGACATGCCTGCCAGCCCGCACCGGGTATGGGAAGCCATTGACGCTGCGCGCGGCTGATAGATCAAGGAGACCCGCATATGTACGCTTTCAGCTATTCCAGACCCGAGACCTTGAACGCAACAGTGGCCGCCGGAGGCCAGTTTCTGGCCGGCGGCCAAAGCCTGATTCCGTCGATGAAGCTGCGCCTGGCGCAGCCCGGCGCAATTGTGGATCTCAACGGTCTGACTGATCTGGCCGGAGTTCGTGCCAGCGGCAATCAGCTCGAGATCGGTGCCATGACACGTCACGCCGATGTGGCGGCCAGCCCTGAGGTGCAGACTGCCATTCCGGCCCTGGCCCAGTTGGCGGCCGGCATTGGCGACCGCCAGGTGCGAGCGCGCGGCACGATAGGCGGCTCGCTGGCCAACAACGACCCTGCGGCCTGTTACCCCAGTGCCGTGCTGGGCCTGGATGCCACCGTGGTCACCAATCGCCGCGAGATGGCTGCCGCCGATTTCTTTCAGGGCATGTACATCACGGCGCTGGAAGAGGGCGAGCTGATCACCGCTGTGCGCTTTCCTCTGCCTCAGGCAGCGGTCTATCTGAAGTTCAAACAACCGGCTTCGCGCTTTGCCCTGGTCGGGGTGTTTCTGGCCCAGACGGCGCAAGGCATTCGCGTGGCGATCACGGGGGCCGGGCTGTCGGTGTTTCGCCATGCGGGTCTGGAGGCGGCGCTGACCCAGAGCTTCACACCGCAGTCGGCCGCCGCTGTGGCGATTGACGACAGCGAGCTCAACAGCGATCTGCATGCCAGCGCGCGCTACCGGGCTCAGCTGATCAGCGTGCTGACGCAGCGGGCGGTGGCGCAGATAAATACCCCCTGAGGCGCGTTGCGCCTTCCCCCTCTCTCTTCGGGAGGGGGACGATGCCATCGCTGCGGGACGGCCCTTGCTTGGCATCTCCGGCATTGCGGTGCGCCCTGAGCCAATAGATGGTGTATCTTGAGTGAAAAGTGGCTCTAGCCTATATGGATAAAGCGCAAGCAGCTATGAATACAGAAGTAAACAGCGCTTGGCAGTCGGTCGATGGGCTGCTGGCGGCCTTGCAGGATGTGGGCTATTTTGCCGACCGTCGTCTGGCCACTGCCGTGTTTCTTGCTCTCAAGCTGCAGCGGCCTCTGCTGCTGGAGGGCGAGCCCGGCGTGGGCAAGACCACGCTGGCCCAGGCCTTGTCTGCGGTGCTGTCGCGCGAGCTGATCCGCTTGCAGTGCTATGACGGGCTGGAGCAGCGAGAGGCGCTGTATGAATGGAATTACGCCGCCCAGTTGCTGCACCTGCGTGCGGCCGAGTTGCGTGGCAGTGCCGAGGTCGGGCTGGCCGAGCAGGAGGTTTATCAGAGCCGCTATCTGGTGCGCAGGCCGCTGCTGCAGGCCTTGCAGGCACCAGAACCCGGTGCCGTATTGCTGATTGACGAGGTGGACCGGGCAGACGAGCCATTCGAGGCTTTTTTGCTTGAATACTTGGGCGAATACCAGATCAGCATTCCCGAGCTGGGGGTGATTCGCGCCCAGGTGCCGCCGGTCACGCTGCTGACCAGCAACCGCACGCGCGATCTGCACGATGCCGTCAAGCGCCGCTGTCTCTATCACTGGCTGGACTACCCGGAGCGCGAGCGCGAACTGGCGATTGTGCAGGCCAAGGTGCCGGAGGCGAGCGCGCAGCTGACGCAGCAGATTGCCGATTTTGTAGCGCGCTTGCGCAGCCGCCCGTTTGCCGATGCGTTTTCTCGCACCCCGGGCATTGCCGAGAGTGTGGAATGGGCCAAGGCCCTGGTGGCACTGGATACGCTGGTGGTCGATCCCGAGCTGGTGCATGCAACCGCCGGAATCCTGTTCAAGCAGCGCGAAGATGTGGCGGCGCTGACGCCCGAACGGCTGGAGCAGTTGCTCAAGCCCGAAGCCAATGCCTCCAGCTGAATCATCCACCGCCTCTGTTAGTTGGTGGGGCGATGCGCGCAGCGGAAAGCTGCCTCTGAATCTGCTGGGCTTTGGCCGGGCGCTGCGCCGTGCCGGCCTGGCGGTGGACGCCGAGCGCATGGCGCTGGCCCAGCAAAGCCTAATGCTGGTCGGTGTGGGCAGGACGGAGATGCAGGCGGCGCTGGAAACCGTCTTCGTCTCGCGCCAGCAGGACCTCGCGGTTTTTCGCGAGCTGTTCGCCGCCTATTTTCGCAACCCCGAGGTTGCGCAACTGCTGCTGGCCCAGCTCTTGCCGCGCGCGCCCGAGGCCGCAGCGCCAAAGCAGCGTCCGCGTGTGCAGGAGGCTCTTGCCGCCATTCATGCGGCGCAAAAGTCCGAGCGGCCGGTGCAAGAGGAGTTCAAGCTGGATGCCGCCATGAGCGCCAGCGATCGCCAGAGGCTACAGAATGCGGACTTCAACCAGCTCAGCGCCAGTGAATACCTGCTGGTGCAGCAACTGGTGCGCGAGATACGCATGCCGCTGCCGCGCTACCGCAGCCGGCGCGGTCATCTGTCCAGCCGTGGCACGCAAGTGCATTGGGCGGCCAGCTTTGCCGAGGCTGCACGCACCGGAGGCGAGCTGTTGCAGCTCAGACGCTGGGAGCGGCGGCAACTGCCCATGCCCTGGCTGGCGCTGGTCGATGTCTCGGGCTCCATGGAACGTTATGTGCGGCTAATGCTGGCGTTCCTGCACCAGGCAAGCAGTGCGCAGCACCACCCGCAGCTACGCCGCCATGTCTACAGCATGGGAACCGGACTGCGCGACCTGAACCCGGCTTTTTCCCTGGCCGATCCTGACGCCATGCTCACCGCAGCCAATGCGGCCATTGACGACTTTGGCGGCGGCACCCGCCTGGGCGAATGCCTGGGCCAGCTGCGCTTGCAGGCCGCACGCCATCTGGTGGGCAGGCGAACCCTGGTTCTGATCGTCAGCGACGGGCTGGATACCGGCGAGGCGCAGCTGCTGGAGAGCGAGCTGCTCTGGCTCAAACGTCACAGTGCGCGTATCGTCTGGCTGAACCCCTTGCTGCGCTTTGACGGCTATGCGCCGCTGGCTGCCGGTGCCGCCATGCTGCACCAGCATTGCCATGCCATGCTGGCCGTGCACAACCTGCAGTCCTTGCAGGAGCTGGCGGTGCAGCTGGCCCGGTTGATGACTATGAAACCGTCCTGAAGGAGACTTCCATGGAAATGCATGCCAGCCGTCCTCTTGCAGCCAGCCAGCAGCAGGCCTGGGAAGCGCTCAACGACGCCGAGACTCTCAAGGCCTGCCTGCACGGCTGCGAAAAATTCGAAGCCGCGGATGACGCCAGCTATGCAGTGATCATGGCCGTCAAGGTCGGCCCGGTCTCGGCCAGGTTCAACGGCCGGATCACCTTGTCCGACGTGGTGGCCCCCGAGAGCTACACCATGAGCTTCGAAGGCCAGGGCGGTGTGGCCGGGTTTGGCACGGGGCAGGCCAAAGTCAGGCTCTCGCCTCAGGAGGATGCCGGCCAGTGCCTGCTGGACTATGAGGTCCAGGCGCAGGTGGGAGGCAAGATTGCGCAGCTGGGCCAGCGCCTGATCGATGGTGCGGCCAAGAATATGGCGGAAGATTTTTTTGCGCGCTTTGATGCACTGATGCGCGAGCGCAACCCCATGCAGGGGCAAGAGGAAGATGCCGATTCCAGCGCCAGATTCGATACCCGCACCTGGGAGCACGATGCTGCCATGGTCTCCAGCAGCTCCGCGCCACTGGATGCCACACCGGCGGCCGCGCCGCAGGACAAGGCCGCTCGGCCCATCTGGACCTGGATTCTGGGCCTGATCGTGGTGCTGGGCGCTCTCTGGCTACTGAGCCGGTAAAAAAGCCCAGACCTTTATGAGGGCCGGGCTTGCTTCAAGTCGTCAGTCGTTGAGCTGTGCGCGCGCTGCTTATTGTGGCTGGGCGTGAAAAGCCTTGTTGGCGATCTTCCAGCCCTGCTCGGTCTTGAGCAGCACAAAGTAGTCGGTAAACGTCACCGCTCCGTGGTACAGGGTGACCTTGGCCATGGCAGCCGTGCCCACGATGTCCAGATAGTCGATGGTGCGGCGGCGTGTGGCTTCATCGGCTGCCGGGGTGTTCTTGAAGCGCTGGCAGTAGAAGTCCAGTGTCCAGGAGGTCAGCGGGCCTTCGCGCACCGACTCCAGGCGGGCCGTGGGCATGAAGGCGGCGCGCATGTGCTCGGCGTTGTCTTCGGCGTGGCCGCGCATATACAGCTCCAGCGGCAAGCGCACGGCGGCTTCTTCGGGGTGATTGGTCAGGCGTTCGGTGGTCATATGGTTTTCTCCTTGGAGCCAGATTTCTTGCCGCCGCAAGGCGGACGCAGCAATGGCAGTGTCAGCAGCCAAGCATGAGGCCTGAAAACATGCTCATTGCCACCACGAAAGTCAGCACTGTTTCAGTTTCTGTATGGGGAACTTCAGCAGGTAAACCCAAGGTAAAGCCGGGGTAAATGCTGGCAAAGCCGGCGCCGCCTGACCTGGAGTTCAATTGCAAATAGATACCATTGGCGCCAATTCAGGCTCGAAATTCCTGCGCTCAATCATGTCCAGCACACCCAATCAGCATCCCAACCGTCATTCTCTACAGCGGGGCAAAGTCCGACCAGCGATTCTTGCCAGTGTGGTGCTTGCCCTGGCTGCCGCTGGCGGCGGCTACTGGTGGTATACGCAAAAACAGGCTGCAAGCGTTGATACATCAGCGGCAACCGCTCCTAAACAGGGAGCGGGTGGCCCAGGCGCACGAGGTGCACGCGGCGGGCGCATGGGCCCCGGCGGCCCTGGCGGTGCCGGTCAGACCCAGCCCGTATCGGTGGGCGTGGTGGAGCGGCGTGACATGCGGGTGCTGATCAGCGCCATTGGCACCATGAACGCGCGGGCCACGGCAGTGGTGCGCGCCAAGGTCTCGGGCGAGTTGCTCAAGTTGCATTTCAAGGAAGGTGATGAAGTCAAGGCCGGCCAGCTGCTGGCCGAGATCGATCCGCGCAGCTTTCAGGCCACGCTCAGCCAGGTGCAGGGCTCGCTGGCCCGCGATCAGGCCCAGCTCAAGAACGCCCAGCTGGATCTGCAACGCTACAAGGAGCTGCTGGCGCAGGACTCCATAGCCAGCCAGCAGGTCGATACCCAGGCTGCGCTGGTGCGCCAGCTGCAGGGCACGGTGGCGGCGGATCAGGGTCAGGTCGACGCAGCCAAGCTGCAGCTGAGTTATACCCGCATCACCGCGCCCATCTCGGGCCGTCTGGGTCTGCGTCAGGCCGATCTGGGCAATGTGCTCAACCCCTCCGATACCAATGGTCTGGTCACCATTACCCAGGTGCGGCCGATCGATGCCTTGTTCTCCGTCCCCGAAGCCCATGTCAGCACGCTGGCCGAACAGCTGCGCGCCGGCAAGCCCATGCCGGTAGAGCTGTGGGACCGTGAGCAAAAACAGATTCTGGCCAAGGGCCAGCTCAATGCCCTGGACAACACCATCGATACCACCACCGGCACCGTCAAGGCCAAGGCTGCATTTGACAATGCCGACGGCAAGTTGTTCACCAACCAGTTTGTGAACGTCAAGCTGCAGGTGCGCCAGCTGGAGCAGGTGCTGGTCGTGCCCGCGAATGCGGTGCAGAACAACTACGTGTACCTGGTCAAGCCCGACAAGACCGTGACCCAGCGCAAGATTACCGTGGGCGTCACCGATGGCGACTATGTGAGCGTGCGCGGCGAGCTGGAGCCCGGCGATCAGGTCGTCACCGACGGTATCGACCGCCTGCGCGAAGGGGCCCAGGTGTCGGTCATCGACGCCGACAAGGTCAAGAAGGTGGACCAGGCCGTGCAGGATGCATCCAGCCAGCCGCGCGGTGCCATGCGCAATCTCACGCCCGAGCAACGCGAAAAAGTCTCCAAGATGACGCCCGAGGAACGCAAGGAGTTCTTCCAGAAGCTGCGCGCCGAGCGAGGCGCAAACGGTGGCGGTAACGGTGGAAGTGGCGGCAACGGTGGTCCCGGCCAGGGCCCGCGTGGCGCGGAAGCTCGTGGCGATCAGCCACGCGCATCAGAGGCGCAGGGCAATGCGCAAGCTCCAGCCCAGCGCGAATCCAAGGCTGACGCTAAAACGGATGCCAAGTCGGATGCCAAGCCCGCCTCGCAGGGTGAGGGCAAGCCACAGGCCGGCGCCGAGCGTGGTGAAAGAGCCGAGGGCCGGGGTGACCGTCCCCAGCTGACGCCCGAGCAGCGCGCCAAGCTGGAAGCCATGTCGCCCGAAGAGCGCAAGGCCTTCTTCCAGAAGCTGCGCGCCGAGCGTGCTGCCAGCGGTGAGGGCGCGGCCCCTGCTGCGGGCCGCTGAGCAACTCAGAGCCTGCGGCCATCATGAATCTTTCCCGTCTTTTCATTCTTCGGCCGATTGCCACCGCGCTTTTGATGGTGGCCGTGCTGATTTCGGGCATTCTTGCCTACCGACTGCTGCCCATCTCGGCCCTGCCCGAGGTGGACTACCCCACGATCCAGGTCACCACGCTGTATCCGGGCGCCAGCCCCGATGTGATGACGTCCAACGTCACGGCACCGTTGGAGCGCCAGTTCGGCCAGATGCCCGGGCTGGACCAGATGTCTTCCACCAGCTCCGGTGGCGCATCGGTCATCAGCCTGCGCTTTGCGCTCGACATGTCCATGGATGTGGCCGAGCAGCAGGTGCAGGCCGCCATCAACGCGGGCACCAATCTGCTGCCCAGCGACCTGCCCATGCCCCCGCTGTACAGCAAGGTCAACCCGGCCGATGCGCCGGTGCTGACGCTGGCCATCAGCTCACCTTCGCTGCCCGTCATCAAGATCAACGATCTGGTGGAAAACCGCTTGGCTCCCAAACTCTCCCAGGTCAAGGGCGTGGGCCTTGTGGCCATTGCCGGTGCACGCAGACCGGCGGTACGCATTCAGGCCAACCCTGCGGCGCTGGCCAGCTTTGGCATGACGCTCGATGATGTGCGCTCTGCCATTTCGGCCGCCAACGTCAAGACCGCCAAGGGCAGCTTCGACGGCCCCAACCGTGCCTCGACCATCGATGCCAACGACCAGATGCAGTCGGCGGCCGAATACCGCAATCTCATCATTGCCTTCAAGAACGGCAACCCCGTGCGCCTGTCCGATGTGGCGCAGACCGTGGACGATGCCGAAAACACGCGCCTGGCTGCCTGGTCGGGCACGCCTGAGACGGGCTCCAAGTCGGCCGTGATTCTCAACATCCGTCGCCAGCCGGGGGCGAACGTGATTGCCACCGTCGATGCCATCAAGACCTTGCTGCCCCAGCTCAAGGAGACGCTGCCGGCCTCCATCGATGTGCAGGTGCTGACCGACCGGACCGTCACCATCCGCGCCTCGGTCAAGGACATGCAATTCGAGCTGGCGCTGGCCATTGCTCTGGTGGTGATGGTGATCTTCCTGTTCCTGCGCAGTGCCTCGGCCACGCTGATTCCCAGTGTGGCGGTGCCGCTGTCGCTGATAGGCACGTTTGGCATCATGTATCTGGCGGGCTTTTCCATCAACAACCTCACGCTGATGGCCCTGACCATTGCCACGGGTTTTGTGGTGGACGATGCCATCGTGATGATCGAGAACATCGCCCGTTATGTGGAAAAGGGCGAGCCGCCCATGCAGGCCGCGCTCAAGGGTTCCAAGCAGATTGGCTTCACCATCATCTCGCTGACCATTTCTCTGGTCGCGGTATTGATTCCGCTGCTGTTCATGGGCGACGTGGTGGGGCGCTTGTTCCATGAATTCGCCATCACCATGACGGTGGCAATCCTGATCTCGGCCGTGGTCTCGCTCACGCTCACGCCTATGCTGTGCGCGCGCCTGCTGCGCCACAAGCCCGAAGGCGAGCAGCAAAAAGCCGAGTCCAAAGGCATTGGCGCGGCCGTGGCGCGCTTTTTTGACAAGGTGATTGCCGAGTACGGTCGCATGCTGACCTGGGTGCTGGATCACAGCAAGCTGACCTGGCTGGTGTTCATCGCCACGCTGGTGGTCACGGTGCTGCTGTACTTTGTCGTGCCCAAGGGCTTTTTCCCCGAGCAGGACACGGGCACGATTGCCGCGACCACCGAGGCCGACCAGTCCATTTCTTTTGCGGCCATGGCCGAGCGCCAGCAGGCCCTGGCCGAGCATTTGCTCAAGGACCCGGCCGTGGCCTCCATCTCCTCGTTTATCGGCGTGGACGGCACCAATACCACGTTGAACACCGGCCGCATCCAGATCGACCTCAAGCCCCATGGTCAGCGTGACCGTCTGCCCGTGGTGCTCAACCGCCTGGCCGAAGATTCCCAGGCCGTGCCCGGCATACGCCTCTATGCCCAGCCCGTGCAGGATTTGACGATCGAAGACCGCCAGGCGCGTACGCAGTACCAGTTGCTGCTGTCTTCACCCGACATGACGCAGCTGACCGCCAGCACCAAGACCCTGGTCGAAAAGCTGCAGCAGCTGCCGCAACTGCTGGATGTGAGCAGCGATCTGCAGAATCAGGGGCGCCAGGCCTATGTGCAGATCGACCGCGCCCAGGCCAGCCGTCTGGGCGTGACGGTGGCATCGGTTGACTCGGCGCTGTACAACGCCTTCGGCCAGCGCCTGATCTCCACCATCTTCACCCAGTCCAATCAGTACCGCGTGGTGCTGGAGGTGGCGCCCCAGTTCAAGGTCGGCCCCGAGGCGCTGCAGAACATCTATGCCGCTTCAAGCACCGGTGCGCCGGTGCCGCTGTCGTCGATTGCCACGGTGAGCGAGCGCCCCATGGCGCTGGCCGTCAACCATGTGGGGCAGCTGCCGGCGGCCACCATCTCCTTCAACACGGCGCCCGGCGTATCGCTGGGCCATGCGGTGGAAGCGGCGCAGGCCATCATCCAGCAACTGCGCGACGAAGGGCAGATTCCGCTGTCGGTGGATTCGCAGTTCCAGGGCGCAGCGCTGGCCTTCCAGGCCTCGCTGTCCAACACGCTGCTGCTGGTGCTGGCCGCCATCATCACCATGTACATCGTGCTGGGCGTGCTGTATGAAAGCACGATTCACCCGATCACGATTCTCTCGACCTTGCCTTCGGCCGGCGTGGGGGCGTTGCTGGCCTTGCTGATCGCCGGGCTGGATCTGGACATCATTGCCATCATCGGCATCATCTTGCTGATCGGTATCGTCAAGAAAAACGCCATCATGATGATCGACTTTGCGCTGGACGCCCAGCGCGAAGAGGGCATGAATGCGCGCGACGCCATCTATCAGGCTTGCCTGCTGCGTTTCCGTCCCATTCTCATGACCACGCTGGCGGCCCTGCTCAGCGCGCTGCCCATGATGCTGGGTACGGGCGTGGGCGCCGAGCTGCGCCAGCCTTTGGGCGTGACCCTGGTGGGCGGCCTGCTGGTCAGTCAGTTGCTGACGCTGTTCACCACGCCGGTGATCTATCTGACCTTTGAAAACTGGGCCGAGAACTGGCGCACCAAGCGCGGCCTGTCGGCCGTCAAGCAGGTGCCGCATTCCGAAGCGGAAGTCATGGGCGAGGAGCGCGGCGACCAGGGTGGGGCGCGTCCATGAGCATTTCCACGCCCTTCATCTTCCGCCCCATCGCCACCATGCTGCTGACGCTTGGCATGGCGCTGGTGGGCGGCATGGCCTACTTTCTGCTGCCGGTGGCACCTCTGCCGCAGGTGGACTATCCGACGATTTCCGTCACCGCCAGCCTGCCCGGCGCCGCACCCGACACCATGGCCGCCACCGTGGCCACGCCGTTGGAACGGGCGCTGGGCAGCATTGCTGGCGTGAACGAGATGACGTCCAGTTCCAGCATGGGCAGCACCCGCATCACCTTGCAGTTCGATCTGACGCGCACCGTGGACAGTGCGGCCCATGATGTGCAGGCCGCCATCAACGCCGCGCGTACCTTGCTGCCCTCGGGCATGCCGGGCAACCCGACCTATCGCAAGGTGAATCCGGCCGATGCGCCCATCATGATTTTGGCACTGACTTCGGATTCGCTGACGCGCGGCCAGATGTATGACGCGGCCAGCACCGTGCTGGCGCAAAAGCTGGCCCAGGTCGAGGGCGTGGGCCAGGCGTCGATCAACGGCGGCGCCTTGCCTGCCGTGCGCGTGGAGCTGGACCCGGTGCGGCTGGCCGCCAATGGTGTCTCTCTCGATGCGGTGCGCACGGCCATCAGCGCCACCAATGCCAACCGTCCTCTGGGCGCGGTCGAGCGTGAAGACCATTACTGGCAGGTCGCCACCAACGACCAGGCCCGTACGGCCGCCGAATATGCGCCGCTGGTGCTGCGCTGGAACAACGGCAATGCCGTCCGCTTGTCCGATGTGGCCGATGTCAAGGACTCGGTACAGGATGTGCGCAACTACGGCGTGATGAACGGCAAGCCCGCCGTGCTGCTGCAGGTCTTCAAACAGCCCGACGCCAATATTCTGCAGGCCGTGGACAAGGTGCGCGCCATGCTGCCGCAGCTCAGGGCCTCTATTCACCCTGCCATCGACGTGACCGTGATTTCGGACCGTACGCCTACGTTGCGCGCTTCGGTCAAGGAAGTGCAGAACGCGCTGCTGATCTCGATTGCGCTGGTCATCATGGTGGTGTTCGTGTTTTTGCGCCGCTTGCGCGCCACGCTGATTCCCGCCGTGGCCGTGCCGGTGTCGCTGATGGGCACCTTCGGCATCATGTATCTGTGCGGCTACACGCTGGACAACCTCTCGCTGATGGCGCTCACGGTGGCCGCCGGCTTTGTGGTGGACGACGCCATCGTGGTGCTGGAAAACGTGATGCGCCATATGGAGCGCGGTAAGTCCGCCATGCAGGCGGCCATCGAGGGCGCACGCGAGATCGGCTTTACCGTGGTCTCCATGAGCCTGTCGCTGATCGCGGTGTTCGTGCCCATTCTGTTCATGGCCGGCGTCGTCGGGCGCTTCTTTCGTGAGTTTGCCGTGGTCATGTCGGCGGCGATTCTGGTGTCCATGATCATCTCGCTGACCACCACGCCCATGATGTGTGCAGCCTTGCTGCGCACGCCCGCCGAAGAGGAGCGCCGCCGCGCCGAGCGTGCCAAGCGCCCCTCCACGCGCCGCTGGGATGCGTTCTGGTTGCGCATCTCGCAGGCCATGGACCGTTTTGAAAAACGCCTGACCGCCTTGTACCGTCGCACGCTGGCCTGGGGCCTGCGCCACCAGCCCGTGGTGCTGCTCTGTCTGGCTGCGGTCATCGGTCTCAATGTCCATCTCTACCAGACCATAGACAAAGGCTTTATGCCCAGCGAGGACACGGGCCGCGTCATGGGCTTTATCCGCGCCGATCAGTCCACGTCCTTTCAGGCCATGGAGCGGCGCATCAAGCGTTTTCTGGATGTGGTGCAGCAGGACCCGGCCGTGGAATATGTGACCGGCTTTACCGGCGGCGGCCAGGCCAATTCGGCCAATATGTTCATGTCGCTCAAGCCCATGGCCGAGCGCAAGGTCTCCAGCGACGAAGTCATCAACCGCCTGCGTGAAAAGCTCAAGGACGAGCCCGGCGCGCGCCTGTTCATGGTGACCCAGAGCGATGTGCGCATTGGCGGACGGCAAAGCATGTCGGCCTATCAGTACACGCTGCAGGCCGACGACACGGCCGAGCTGCGTCTGTGGGAGCCGCGCATTCGCCAGGTGCTCTCGACCCTGCCCGAGCTGACCGATGTGAACAGCGATGTGCAGGACAACGGCATGCAGACCAAGCTGGTCATAGACCGCGACCAGGCCACGCGTCTGGGTCTGACGGTTTCGCAGATCGACAATACCTTGAACGATGCTTTTGGCCAGCGCCAGGTGGGCGTGATCTACAACCCGCTCAACCAGTACCGCGTGGTGATGACGGCCGCGCCCCAGTATCTGCAAAGCCCGGAGACGCTGCGCGGCTTCTTCTTCGTCAACAGCGCGGGTCTGCAGATTCCGCTGACGGCCTTTGCCAAGATCACCACCTCGACCACGCCGCTGTCCGTGCAGCACCAGAGCGGCACGCCGGCCAGCACGGTGAGCTACAACCTGGCGCCCAATGCATCGCTGTCGCAGGCCAATGATGCGATTCGCAATGCCATGCTGGAGCTGGGCGTGCCGGTGTCGATTCGCGGCAGCTTCAGCGGCTCGGCCGGAGCCTTCCAGCAGGCGCTGGCGGGCCAGCCGCTATTAATTTTGGCGGCCATCATCACCATCTATCTGGTGCTGGGCATACTCTATGAAAACCTGGTGCACCCGCTGACGATTCTGTCTACGCTGCCTTCGGCCGGCGTGGGCGCGCTGCTGGCGCTGATGCTGTGCAAGACCGAGTTTTCGCTGATCGCCTTCATCGGCGTGATCTTGCTGATTGGCCTGGTCAAGAAGAACGCCATCATGATGATCGACTTCGCGCTGGAGCGTGAGAAAAGCGGTCACGCCAGCGCGGCCCAGGCGATTTACCGTGCCTGCAATCTGCGCCTGCGCCCGATTCTGATGACCACCATGGCCGCACTGTTCGGTGCGCTGCCGCTGGCCCTGGGCCGGGGCGATGGTGCAGAGCTGCGCCAGCCGCTGGGCATTGCCATCGTGGGCGGGCTGTTGCTCAGCCAGTTGCTCACGCTCTACACCACCCCCGTGGTTTATGTGCTGCTGGACCGTATCCGCCGCCGCGTGCTGCGCGGCTGGGCGGCACGTCCGGCCTGGTTGCGCCATGGCGCAGCCGCCCAAACTGCGCCCACGCCTGGGGTACTGAATGCCGGCAAGTGAGATCACCATGCAAGAGATAAATCTGAATCAAATCGGCCTGAAGTTCAGGATGAACAAGCGCGAGAAGCTCACTTTTTTGAAGTCTTCGCCGCGTCTGCTGCCCTTGGTGGCGGCGCTGTTTCTGGCAGCTTGCTCCATGCAGCCGCTCTACCAAGTGCCCCAGATGCAAGTGCCTGCCCAGTTCAAGGAGGCCACACCCCAGGCCGCGCAGTTCGGCATCTGGCAGGCGGCCCGACATGGTGCAGACGGCCAACCCGTGCTCGTGTCTGCACAGTGGTGGACGGTGTATGGCGATGCCGTGCTCAACCAGCTGCAGGATGCAGCTGCCAAGGCCAACCCCAGCGTGGAGCAGGCCGTGGCCCGCTTGCGTGCGGCCCAGGCCAGCGTGGCCAGCAGCCGCGCCGCGCAACTGCCCACCCTGGGCACCACGGGCAGCGGCAGCCGCGCCCTGACCGGTGGCGGCACCTATAGCAACACCAATGGCGAGAACGTGGCGCGCAGCGGCAGCATCAACAACAACTTCTCGCTGGGGCTGAGCGCCAGCTGGGAGCTGGATCTCTGGGGCAAGCTTTCGGGTGCGGTGGACTCCAGCCGCGCCAGTGCCCAGGCCAGCGGCGACGATCTGGCAGCGGCCCGCCTGTCCACCCAGGCCTCGGTGGCGCAGACTTATTTCTCGCTGCGCGCGGCCGAAGCCCAAGCTGTTTTGCAGCAGGAAAGCCTGGAGGCTTACGAGCAGAGCCTGAAGCTGACGCAAAACCGCTACAAGGCCGGCGTAGTGTCCTCGGCCGACGTGGCCCAGGCAGAGTCGCAATACAAGAGCACGCAAGCGCAACTGCTGGAATCGCAAACCACACGCGCCCAATATGAGCATGCCCTGGCCGCCTTGCTGGGCAAGGCGCCGGCGGCCTTCAGCCTGCCGGTGACCGGCGTGCTGCCCACGCCGCCTGCCGTGCCCGCCATGCTGGCTTCCACCTTGCTGGAGCAGCGTCCCGATATCGCGGCGGCCGAGCGCCGCGTGTTTGCGGCCAATGCCCAGATCGGCGTGGCGCGTGCGGCCTACTTCCCATCGCTGACCTTGTCGGCCAGTGCGGGTTATCGCAATTCCATGCTGTCCGAATTGCTCAACGCGCCCAATCTGTTCTGGTCGCTGGGCCCGGCGCTGGCGCTGAATCTGTTTGACGGCGGTGCACGCAATGCGGCCGTGGAATCGGCCCGCGCATCGCTGGATCTGGCGGCGGCCACTTACAAGCAAACCGTGCTCACGGCCTTGCAGGAGGTGGAGGACAACCTGGTGGCCGCCACCCATCTGACGCAAGAGGAAGCCCTTCAAGGCGAGGCCCTGGTGGCCGCCCAAAAATCGCTGACGGTGGCCAACAACCAGTACAAGGCAGGAATCGTGGCCTATCTCAATGTGCTCTCGGCCCAGACCACGGTGCTCAGTGCGCAGAACAATTTGATCAGCGTGAAGAACCGCCGGCTGACGGCGGTCAATACCTTGCTCAAGAATGTGGCCGGGCGCTGGGAGCCCGTGGACGGCAAGGCAGTTGCCCAGGCCGCAAATCAACCCGTTACTCAGTCCGTTACTCAGTCCGTTACTCAGTCCGTTACTCAGCCCGCTGCTGTGCAGTGAGTCGCTGCTGCTCAGTTATCGAGTTCGAAGGCCTCGCGCAGCGCATCGCCAAACTGCTGCGAACCTGAAATCGACAGATTGACGGTGGTGCGGCCCGGTGCCGCGGCGGCCAGTTGCAGGCGGCCGCTGGCGGCGTCAAATCCCGCAGGCAGCGAGGCGCCGTCATCGTCCTGGGCCTGCAAGTCGTAGTCCCAGTCGAAACCGTCGTCCACCGCGCCCTGGCGGCCGGCAAACGACTGCTGGGCCCAGCGCAGCAGCTGTTCAATCTCGGCGGCCAGCGCCGGTACTCGCTCGGCTTTCACACAGGCCATGGCGTCCCAGGTGCCTGTGCCTTCTTCGTCTTCGCTGTAATCAAAATCCAGATAGTCCAGGGCCATGGCATATTGCGGGTCAACAAAACAAGGCGGCTATTTTGCCCGCTGCAGCCTGGACCGGGTGGTCGGCGGGTTTTTGAATAAATAATGCCTGTAGCCCCAATGGAGTAATCGCGGATAGCTATGAATTCAGTAGTAAATGCATTGCAGAGCCAAGCAGCCATGGTGCAGGCGGACGGCCTGCGCTTTGGCTACCCCGGTCTGGTGCTGGCCGATGCTGCCAGCCATGTGTGGCCCGCAGGTCTGTGTCTGATTCAGGGCGATGAAGCCACAGGCAAGAGCAGCTGGCTTAAAACTTTGGCGGGTCAGCTCAAGCCCCAGGCCGGAGCGCTGAGTTACCTCTTTGCCGCAGACGGTCGCTTGCCTGCACATGAGCTGTACTGGCAGGACCCGCGCCAGATTTTGAGCGAAGCGCAAAGCCGCGTGCTGGTGGCCGACTGGGTAGCACAGCAGCAATCGTTGTACCCGCACTGGTCCGCGCCCGAGATGGCCAGACATGTGCAGGGCTTCGGGCTGGAGGTGCATTGGCACAAGCCGTTGCTGGCGCTGTCCAGCGGTTCGCTGCGCAAGCTGTGGATGGCGGCAGGCTGGGCCAGTAGTGCGGCTCTGACCTTGCTGGACGAGCCGCTGGCGGCGCTCGATCTGGCGTCGGAGCGCTATGTGCTACAGGCGCTGGCGCAGATGGCCGATGGCCTGAAAGACCCGGCCCGGCCGCGTTCCGTCATCGTGGCGCACTGGGATGCCATGCAAGGCATTGGCTGGGATGATGTGCTGGCGCTTGCGCCGCGCTGAGGTGCTTTGGTCCGAGTGGCTCTTCACATGGGCTTGAAGCGCGTGGCATAGAGACGGCTGACGGCCAGCTTCTCGGGGCGGTGGTGCAGCAGCAGCCACATGCGCCCGGCCTCGTCGCGCTGCACGCGGTCTATGGCGGCGGCCCGCACCACGGTGGCGCGATGGACTTGCCAGAACTGATCGCCATCGAGCTGGAGCAGCAAGTCCTTGAGCGGGGTGCGCAGCAGATATTCCTGGGTGGCGGTGAGCACGCGCACGTATTTGTCTGCCGCTTCCAGATAGACGATGTCCTGCACCTTCACCATATGGATCTGGCTGCCCACGCTGGCCTGAATGATTTGCAGCGTTGCGGCCCCTTGGTTGCTGATTTTGCGCAACTGCTGCTGTATTTGCTGCAGCTGCAGCAGCTGTTCCAGGCTTTGCTCCAGGCTGGCGGTAGCGCTCTGCTGCTGGCGGCTGGCCCACCAGTTTTGCAGGCGTTGCACGCTGCGCTGCAGCTTGTCGGCCTGCACGGGCTTGATCACATAGTCCATGGCCTGGGCCTCAAACGCGGCCAGAGCGTACTGGTCGTAGGCGGTGACAAAGACCAGGGCCGGTAGAGGCAGATCGGCGGGCCAGCGGTCGGCAATGTCGGCGGCAGCGTCCAGCCCGCTTTGACCGGGCATGCGGATATCGAGAAACAGCATGTCGGGCAACTGCTCCAAGGCCTGCTGCGCCGCGCTCAGCCCGTCGGCCACGCTGGCGATGATCTCCAGCCCGGGCCAGGCCTGGGCCAGTGCCTGCTGCAAGGCCTGAGCCAGCAGGGGTTCGTCTTCGGCAATCAGGGCGCGTGGTGCTGCAGTCATGGCGAGGCTGGGTTCAAGGGAAATTGAATGGTAGCCTGCGTACCACCTGCGCCAGCTGCTATCAGTTCGAGAGTGGCTGTCTGGCCGTAGCGGGTGGCCAGGCGCTCGCGAATCTGCTCCAGGCCAAAGCGGCTGCCTTCGGTGGCCGGACTGGTGCTCATGTCTTGGTCTATGCCGCAGCCGTTGTCGCTGACGCTCAGTTGCAGGTACTCGCCCATCTGCCTGGCCTGCACCTGTATATGGCCGCCCGCCAGCTGGGGCTCCAGCCCGTGGCGAATGCTGTTTTCCACCAGCGGCTGCAGCAGCAGTGGCGGCACAGGCAGCTGGCTTAGCGATTCGGGCAGGTCCAGCGCAAAGCTCAGCCGGGAGCCCATGCGGATCTGCATCAGGGCCAGATAGTCGGCCAGCAGGGCAAATTCGGCCTGCAGACTGTGCGTGCCGCTGCGCGAACCGCTGAGGGTGGCGCGCAGATAGGCGATCAGGTGGTCCAGCATATGTGTGGCACGCTGCGGGTCGCTGCTTATCAGCACGCGCAGATTGGCCAGGGTGTTGAACAGCATGTGCGGCTCCAACTGGGCCTGCAACAGGCCCAACCGGGCTTCGGCGGCCTGGCGCTGCGCTTGTTCGGCCTGCATCTGCAGATGGCGCGCCTTGCCCACCACATAAAAGCCCCAGGACATGAGGATGCTGGTGGCAATGGTGATGGCCATGGGAAACAGCATGGAAGGTGGTGCGGCCTGCTGTAGCTCGGGCCGCAGGGCACGGATGTAGCCCTGGCCTATGAGGCTGCCAAAACCAAAGCCCAGGGCAATGCCCAGCACCACGATGAAGGGGCCGCGCAGGCCGCGCGGCCAGGGAATCTCCTGCGACTGGCTCCAGCGCAGTCTGGCCAGGTCAATGGTCAGCCAGCTGATCAGGCCTATGGCCAGCGAATAGACCAGGTTCACATCCCACGGACCTTTGCCTGCGGCAGTGAGTGCGGCCGTGATCAGCAGGCACGCGGTCAGCGTGACGGCACCGTGACGCAACAAGGTGCCGGCAAGCGATGAAGTGGGCAGGGAGGGCATGGGCTTATGGTACGTGGGCCAGGGTGTAGCGAGGTAGAGGCTGGATGAGTGGCTAGCGCTTTTCGGTGGACTGCAACTGCTCGAGTTCGCGCTCCACCATGCGCTTCCACCAGGGGCTGTTGGGCGAGGTCAACCAGACCGCTAGCCCATGCGCCAGCAGGCCCAGACCCCAGCCCAGAGCCGGATAGAGGGCCCAGTGCCGTCCCTGGCTCCAGGCCAGAGTGATAAGGCCCAGATTGACCAGCACATAGACCATGGCGTGCAAATACCAGCCCAGCTTTTTGCCGGCGCTGCGGCGGGCTTGCTGATATTGGGCGGCTTGAGAGTCCTGGGTGAAGTTGCGGTTCATGGTGATGTCCTGTTTCAAGCAAGTGATTGAACAAGCAGGTCGCCCAGCAGACGACCCGGCAGCAGGGTGAAAAGCCCGGCCGTCACGCAGGCGCCAAAGTAGAGCTTGCGCATGATGCGGCGGTGCTGCTCCACACGGTGGTGGGCCAGATGCCAGAACGACAGGGCCAGGCTGACCAGCGTGATGGGGATCAGCAGGTGGATGGGCGTGTAGCCCCAGAGGTTGGGCAGCCGCCAGTCGCGGATGAACAGGGCCGACAAGGCGGCACCCAGCATCAGCGTGACAAAGGCATAGCCGGCGGCACGATGCATGCGGGGGCGGGCTTCCGAGCCGTTGCGGCGTGCCCACAAAGCCACCGGGCCTATGGCGGTGGCACCTATGGCGCAAAAAGCGTGAATGGCGATCAACGGTGTCAGCTACATGGCGTCTCTCCTGGGCTTAGGGGAGACTTTGCAAGCGAGCCGGCAGCCAAGCCAGGGCTTTGCGATCAAGCGACGAAAGCAAGGCCTGAAATGCGCGAGAGCGGCGCGAACGGCGGCGACGGTACGCTGCTGGCGGTGTCATGAAGCAATTGCTCACACAGGCCTATAGCGCGATTTTCCATGGGTGGCTAGCTGTTTGTGCAGAAGGCAGTCTGGCTGCAAGGATGTTTCATATCTGCTGGCAAACCGGAAACTTCTGTTTTGTAATGCTGATGAAAATAATTCTCAATTCCATTTCATGATGTTCTCCATTCGCCAGATTTCCTTGGCTGCGATTGCCCTGTGCAGCCAGCAGGCCTTGTTTGCCCAGACTGCCCAGCCCGCCGAAGCCACGCTGCAGGCCGTGACGGTGGAGGCTAGTGCCGATGCTTCGGCTCAGGGTCTGGCCAAGCCCTTTGCCGGCGGTCAGGTGGCAACCGGCGCACGCATGGGCGTGCTGGGTACGCAGAACTGGAAGGACTCCTCCTTCTCTTCCACGGCCTATACCGGGCAGCTGATCGAAGACAGCCAGTCCAAAAGCGTGGGCGATGTGCTGCTCAATGATCCTTCCGTGCGCCAGGCGCGCGGCTTTGGCAATTTTCAGGAGATGTACATGCTGCGCGGCATGCCGGTGTACTCCGACGACATTGCCTACAACGGCCTTTACGGCCTGCTGCCGCGCCAGTACGTGGCAGCCGAATTCTTCGAGCGGGTGGAAGTGCTGCGCGGTGCCAATGCTTTCCTCAACGGCGCGGCGCCGGGCGGCAGCGGCATTGGCGGCGTCATCAGCCTCTTGCCCAAGCGTGCAGGCAGCGAGCCGTTGTCCCAGGTGGCGACCGGCATTCAGACCGGCGGCCAGGCTTATGCCTCCACCGATCTTTCGCGCCGCTTCGGCCCGGATCAGAGCGCGGGCGTGCGCCTGAATGCGGTGCACCGTGAAGGGGGCACGGGCATCAAGGGCGAAGACCGCTCGCTGACGGCCATCGGTCTGGGACTGGACTGGCGCAGCCGCGATGTGCGCCTATCTGCCGACCTGGGCTATCAACGCAACAGCTACCGTGGCGGCCGTCCCAGCGTGACGCCTTCGGACTTCATTCCTGCCGTGCCGGACAACAAGACCAATTACGGCCAGGACTGGACTTATTCCAAGGAGCGCGATCTGTTTGCCACTTTGCGCGGCGAATGGGATATCAATGCCACGACCACCGCCTGGGCGGCTGGCGGTCTGCGCCGCAGCAAGGAAGACAACTCCAACAGCGGCGTGACCATGCTCAACACCGCCGGCGACACCACGGGAACGCGTTTTGACAACACGCGCAAGGACCGCGTGGGCACGGCGGAAGTCGGTATCCGCACCCGCCTGCAGACCGGCAGCGTGGGCCATGAACTGGTGGCCTCGGCCAGCACCTATTCCGCCACCGAGTCCGGCGCCTGGGCCATGGGGCTGGGGGTGAGCAACAACCTGTATCGGCCTTATGCCAGCGCAGCACCCGACTATGTGTTTTTTGGCGGCAGCCTGGGCAATCCCTATAAGGTGGGCGAGACCCGATTTGACAGTTTTGCGCTGGGCGACACGCTGTCCATGCTGGACGACCGCCTGCGCGTGACGCTGGGCTTGCGCCATCAGCGCATGGACCAAAGCAGCTATGACTACAACACGGGTGCGCAGACCGACAGCTACAAGAAGTCCGCCACCACGCCATCGCTGGCCTTGGTGTTCAAGGCCACGGACGATGTTTCCGTCTACGCCAACTACATCGAAGGCCTGACCAAGGGCGCGGTGGCCCCGGCTCTGGCCAACAATCTGCCGGTGTTCAATGCCGGGCAGGTGTTTGCGCCCTATAAATCCAAGCAAAAGGAAGTGGGCGTGAAGTGGCAGCGCGGCGATCTGGGCGCGACGGCTGCCTTCTACACTACGGATGTTCCCAGCAGCTATGTGCTCAACCAGGTGTTCGGCCAGAACGGCAAGCAGCGCAACCAAGGTCTGGAATTCAATGTGTTTGGCGAGCCGCTCAAGGGCTTGCGCCTGCTCGGCGGCCTGACGCTGACGGATGCCAAGATCAAGCAGGCGGCTGATGCCAGTCAGAACAACCGCTATGCCATCGGCGTGCCCAAGCGCCAGGCCACGGTGGGCGTGGACTGGGATGTGCCGGCAGTCTCCGGCCTGTCGCTCAATGCGCGCGTCATCCATTCCTCCGGCCAGTACGCCAATGCCAGCAACACCATGAAGGTGGCGGGCTGGACGCGT
Source organism: Comamonas aquatilis (assembly GCF_965139575.1). Taxonomy (NCBI): domain Bacteria; kingdom Pseudomonadati; phylum Pseudomonadota; class Betaproteobacteria; order Burkholderiales; family Comamonadaceae; genus Comamonas; species Comamonas aquatilis. The sequence goes on from NZ_CBCSIW010000014.1 coordinate 65,004, forward strand.
ACCGATATCGGCGCGCGCTATCTGGTGGATCTGGGCAATAACCGCATGCTCACGCTGCGCGCCCGTCTGGACAATCTGTTCGACAAGAACTTCTGGGCCTCGGTGGGCGGCTACCCAGGCTCCAACTATCTGGTGCAGTCGGCTCCGCGTACGCTGTCGCTCAGCGCAACCGTCAACTTCTGATGCGCGCACTCTGGACGATTGTTCACCGCTGGGTCGGGCTGTTTCTGGCGGGCTTTCTCGTCATGGCCGGGCTCACGGGGGCTGTGCTCTCCTGGGATCACGAGCTCGATGACTGGCTCAATGCCGACATGCTGCACACGCCGGGCAAGGGCGCACTCAAAACGCCGCTGGAGCTGGCGGCTGTGGTGCAGGCGGCCGACCCGCGCGTGGACATTTCCTATATGACCCTGGGTCTGAGTCCAGGCGAAGCGGCGTCCTTCATGGTGCGCCCGCTGGTGGACCCCGCCACGGCCAAGCCTTATGTGCTGGACTACAACACGGTATTCCTGGACCCGGTGACGGGCATCATCACCGGGCACCGAGATTCCAAGAGTGTGGCCTTGAGCCTGCGCAACCTCATGCCCTGGCTGCGCAATCTGCATGAAAGCCTGCTCAGCCCCACGTTTGCCGGCAGCAACCGCTGGGGTTACTGGTTCATGGGCGCCCTGGCGCTGCTGTGGCTGGCAGACAGCTTCTGGGCGCTGGTGCTGACGCTGCCGGTCAAAAGAAAGCCGGCTCAGGGCAAGGCCGAGAGCGTCAGTCCTGGAAAATCCTGGTGGCAGCGCTGGTTGCCGTCCTGGCGCATCCGCTGGGGCGCCGGTGCTTACAAGCTCAACTTTGACTTGCACCGTGCCGGTGGCCTGTGGATCTGGGGCGTGATCGTGGTGGTGGCCTTTACCTCGTTCTCGATCAATCTCTACCGCGAGGTGTTCTATCCGGTGATGAGCAAGGTCTCCACCACCACGCCGGGGCCGTATGAAACCCTCAAGCCCGCGCCTTTCGGCAGCTTTATCGAGCCCAAAATCTCGTTTGCCAAGGCCATAGAGATTGCCAGGCTGGAAGCTCCCAAGCTGGGCATTGCCACGCCGGCCGGCGGCATCTGGTATGGCGGCGATTTCCCGTTCTACAACATCTCCTTCTTTGACCCCGAGAACGAGGTTGGCGCCATGGGCATGGGGCTGTCCAATGTCTATGTGAGTTCGGACACCGGCCAGGTGCTGGGCAGCTATCGTCCCTGGCATGGCACGGCGGCCGATGTGTTTGTGCAGCTGCAGCTGCCGCTACACAGTGGGCGCATTCTGGGCACTTTCGGCCGCGTGCTCATGTCTTTTGTCGGTGTGATGGTGGCCATGCTGTCCATCACCGGCGTGGTGATCTGGTGGCGCAAGCGCCGCGCGCGGCGCAAGCCAGGCGTGGTGATCGCCTGAAGCAAAAACGCCACGGTGTATGCCATGGCGTTTTTGCTTTTGGTGAGAGGGCTGTGCGGGCTCAGCTCTTTTTCAGGCACTCGCTCATAAAGGCTTTGCGCTCGTCGCCTTTTTTGCCAGTTGCATCGGCGTTGCAGGACTTCATGCGTTCCTGCTGGCGCTTTTTGCCGTCGGACAGGCAGGACTTCATGAACTCCTTGCGTTCATCGCCTTTTTTGCCCGTGGCTTCGGTGTTGCAAGTGCCCATGAGCTGCTGCTGGGCTGTTTTGGGTTTGTCCTCTGCGGCCATGCCCATGCTGCAAGCCAGAGAAGCAACTGCCAAGACAAGGAGTTTTTTCATGATGGTGTGATGCTTGAAAAACGCCGACAGCCGGCGCGCAGCCATTGCAGCACAGCTTGGCGGCTTTGCCTATCGCCTCAGCGCGTGCGTGTAAAAGTTTGCGATTGCGGCCACGCTACCGGGGCTTGCGCATAGGCATGCCATCGGTGCGGCGGATAATGGTCGGCTTTGTTTCCCAACCCTGCATCCTAAGGACGATTCGCGTGGATACTTTATTGCTGGTCAAGGCCGCCATCATGGGCATTGTGGAGGGGCTGACCGAGTTCTTGCCGATTTCCTCAACCGGCCACCTGATTCTGGCGGGTTCGCTGATGGGCTTTGTGGATGCCAAGGCCAAGGTCTTCGAGATCGCCATTCAAACCGGCGCCATTTTTGCCGTGATGCTGGTGTACTGGCAAAAGATTCGCAGCACGCTGGTGGAGCTGCCTACCAGCCGCCAGGCGCAAAAATTTGCGCTCAATGTGATCATCGGCTTCTTGCCCGCCGTGGTGCTGGCGCTGATTTTCGGCAAGTACATCCAGGAGCATCTGTTCACCCCCGTGGTGGTGGCGACCACCTTCATCCTGGGCGGCTTTGTGATTCTCTGGGCCGAAAAGCGCCCCGCATCGGCCACCCGCGTGCAGTCGATTGACGACATGACGCCGCTGGATGCGCTGAAGGTGGGTGTGGTCCAGTGCTTTGCCCTGGTGCCGGGCACCAGCCGCAGCGGCTCCACCATCATTGGCGGCATGCTCATGGGCTTGTCGCGCAAGGCAGCCACCGATTTCTCCTTCTTCCTGGCCATGCCCACGCTGATTGGCGCGGGAGTCTACAGCCTCTACAAGGAGAGGGCTCTGCTGTCCATGGCCGACGTGCCCATGTTTGCCGTGGGTCTGATCTTCTCCTTCATCAGCGCTTGGCTGTGCGTGCGCTGGTTGCTGCGCTTCATCTCCACCAACAGCTTTGTGCCCTTTGCCTGGTACCGCATTGTCTTCGGCATCATCGTGCTGGTGACGGCCTATACCGGCGTGGTGAACTGGAACCACTGAGCGCCGCTTCACCCATCAAAAAAAGCCACTTCATGTGGCTTTTTTTGATGGTGGCTTGTGTTTTTTGAATGAAATAGACCTCAAGCCCAATCCATACAATCGCAATAGGCTATTGATTCAGGAGCGTTCAGGCTGCGCTTTTTTGCAGCAAGGTTTGCTCCATATTGAGCAGAGAGGCCTCGATGGCGGCGGCCGTGGCCTCGGGGCGTTCCATGGGAAAAAGGTGGCTGCCGTCCAGCATCATGATGCGGCCCCGTGTGATGCGGTTCGTCATCTCCATGCCCACCTGGCGCATTTCCACCGAGGAGCGGCCGCCGATAAAGGACACGGGGCAGCGCACGGGGTGGCGGCGCAGCTGGTTGTTGAGGTTGCTGGGCAAGGTGTTGTAGATGGCGGTTTCCACTTCGCGGCTGAAGAGCAGGCTGCGCTTGCCATCAGCGTCCACCAAGCCATGCTCCACATAGTCTTGCAGCACTTGCGGATGCCATTGGGCAAAGGCTTTCTTGCTGCGAAAGTAGCTAAGCGCCTCGGCATTGTCGGCCCAGGTATTGCGCCGGCGCTGGCTGATCTTGCCCGGTGAGATGGAGCCCACAATCTGCGTCTGCTTGACCAGGCCCAGGGCATTGGCCTTCCAGCCGCCCAGCAGGGGCGAGTCGATCAGCAGCACGCCTCGCACCAGATCGGGGCGCTTGGATGCCGTCTGAAAACTCAGAATACCGCCCAGAGAGTGACCCAGCAGGTAGACACTGTGGCCCAGGCGCTTGACTTCGCTTTCGGTAAATTCGACCAGCTCATCGACCAGATGGGGCCAGTGGTTGGTGACCGGGTGCTTGGCATCATGGCCGAAGCGCTGCACGCCGCTGGCCTGGATGCCGCGCTGGGCCAGCAGGGAAAACAGCAGGCTGTAGGTGGGCAGGGGAAAGCTGTTGGCATGGGCAAACACCACAGGCAGGGTCTGGGGTTCTGCAGGCAGGGCTTTGGTGGGGGCGGTTGCCTTGGTCATGGGCATGGTGGGCTGGATAGGGCTCGGTGGTGTCTTCAGGCAAACAAAACGCACCCTCAGGTGCGTTGGCAATCGCAGGTATCAGCGCTTGGGAAAGAAGTTGCTGCCCTGGTGTTGCAGGCGGGCCTGCTCGGCCTCGGTCTGCATGCGCTGGTACTCCTTGGCCGTCAACAGGCTGACCTGAACGGGAACCATGGGCTGGCGCAAGGCCGTGGGGGGTAGATTGCCTGCGCCCTGATGCTGGCCTGCCGATTCGCTCAGCGGCGGGGGCGCAGCCACCTTGACCAGGGGATGGGCCAGGCGGCTGTGCACGCGAATCGGTGCATCGGTTTCGCCACCGCCCCAGGCCGGGTCTTCAATGCTGTCGAACACATGGCGCAGGCGCTCGCCCCAGCTGTCGTGCAGCATGCGCAGATAGGGGTTGTCGGCATCCAGACAGACGATTTTGTCGGTGGCGAAACGGTTTTTCTCGTAGACGATCAAGTCCAGCGGCAGGCCTACCGAGAGATTGGACTTGAGCGTGCTGTCCATGGACACCAGCGCGCACTTGGCGGCTTCATCCAGCGGGGTTTCCAGCGTGATGACGCGGTCGAGCACGGGTTTGCCGTATTTGGATTCGCCGATCTGGAAATAAGGGGTCTCGCCCGTGGCTTCGATGAAGTTGCCGGCCGAATAGACTTGGAACAGGCGCATGGTTTCGCCCTGGATCTGCCCGCCCAGCACCATGGAGATATTGAAATCCACGCCGGCACGCTGCAGGGCGGCGGCTTCGCGGTCATAGACATGGCGCACGGCAGCGCCCAGCACGCGGGCCGCATCGAACATGCTGCGCACATTCCATATCGTCAGCGCCTCGCCAGTGGCTTCGTCCTCAAGCTGAAAGCGCTCCAGCAGCTCGCGCACGGACTGCGTGATGGACAGGTTGCCGGCCGCCAGCAACACCATGAAACGGTCGCCGGGCTTTTCATAGACCATGGCCTTGCGGAAAGAGCTGATCTGATCCAGTCCCGCATTGGTGCGCGAATCGGACAGGAACACGAGACCGGCGTTGAGCTTGAGAGCGACGCAGTATGTCATGGGTGATAAATATAATAATGAAAACCGTATGAAATCCAGATCTGGTAAGCGTTTAATGCTTCAGAAAAGATAGCGATAAGCACGCGCTGCAACGCGATTCTAGAAGGGTTTGAATATTGCCGGTGGCGGCATTGGAACATCGGCCGCAGCCATGCCCGTACCCAGGTGCAGATTCCGGATGAGGAAGTCCCTGAGACACATGGAGTTGACGCATAAAAAGATGCAATTCCTTTTGGATGCAATTACTTACTGTTGGCCGGAGGAGGGCCCAATGCACGTGTTTCGCAATCTGTCGATACGGACCAAGCTCATGTCCAGCATGGTGGCTTGCCTGCTGCTGTTCGTGGCCGTCTCCACGGTGCTGGGCTTTGTGCTGACGGGCGCCAGTTTGAGCGAGCGGGTGGTGAGCCAGGAGCTGCCCGCCGTCGTGGGTGAGATCCGCAACGACATTTTGCGCCAGATCGGCATGCCGCTGGCCATGGCCAAATCCGTGGCAGGCAACAGCTTTGTGCTGGACTGGGAAACCGCCGGTGAACCAGAGGGCGGCAACGCGGCCTGGGCCAAGTACGCCCAGGCCGTCAAGCAGCAGGCCAGGGCTTCTTCGGTGTTCTGGGTGTCGGGCAGCACGGGCCAGTACTTTGGCGAGCAGGGCCTGGTGCGCAAGCTGGCGCCCCAGGGCGAGGGTGACAAATGGTTCTACGACCTGCTTGCCAGCGACAAGTCGCAGGTACTGGAGATCGACAAGGATGCGAGCTCCAACGTCTACATGCTCTTCATCAACGTCAAGTTCGACGCGGGCCAGGGCAAGCAGGGCATTGCGGGTCTGAGCCTGTCGGTGGATGAGCTGGCCCAGGCCGTGCGCGGCTACAAGGTGGGGGAGTCCGGTTCGATTTCTCTGGTGCGCGGCAATGGCAGCATCCTTGTGCACCGCGATCCGGCGCTGGTGGACGGCAAGCACTGGCTCAAGGATAGGCCTGGCTTCAGCGCTGATCTCAGCGCCTCGCTGCTGAAGCGCGAGCGCTTTGCCCACGCCATGTACGATGCGCCGTCGGGCCGGCAGCTGATTGCCTCCTCCTATGTGCCAGAGCTGGACGTGTACGTGATCGCGGAGCTCCCCGAGGCACAGGTGCTGGGCGGCGTGCGACGCACCATTGCATTGACCTCGGTCGTGGCTGGCCTGGTGGGCGGCGGCATCGGCCTGCTGGTGATCTGGCTGGTGAGCCGGGCCATTGCCGCACCCGTTGGCCGCGCGGCGCGCATGCTGGAAGAAATTGCTGATGGCCATGGCGACCTGAGCAGGCGCATGCCAGTGGAGAGCAATGACGAGGTGGGCGCGCTGGCCTCGGCCTTCAATCGCTTCGTCTCTTCGCTGGAGCGCATGGTGGGTGCGGTGCGCCAGGCGGCCGATTCAATTTCCGTGGCCAGCTCCGAAGTGGCCCAGGGTAACCAGGATCTGAGCCAGCGCACCGAGCAGGCGGCCAGTGCGCTGCAGCAGACAGCTGCATCGCTGTCGGTGTTGACGGATAGCGTGCAGACCAATACTGAGGCCACGCGCAGCGCAGGCGGTTTGGCGCAGTCGGCGCGCGGCGTGGCCGAGCGCGGTGGCGCGGCCTTCCAGCAGGTGGTGGTGACCATGGAGGGCATCAATCACTCCTCGCGCAAGATCGTCGACATCATCGGTGTGATCGACGGCATTGCCTTCCAGACCAATATTCTGGCGCTCAACGCAGCCGTGGAAGCTGCGCGTGCCGGCGAACAGGGCCGCGGCTTTGCCGTGGTAGCGGCCGAGGTACGCAGCCTGGCTCAGCGCTCGGCCGAAGCGGCCAAGGAGGTGCGCCAGCTCATCACCGATTCCGTAACCCAGGTGGGCAGCGGCTCGCAGCAGGTGGAGCATGCGGGCGCCACCATGCAGGAGCTGCTGGACGCCGTGGTCAAGGTGACGCAGATCATCGAGGAGATCAGCGACGCTTCACAGACGCAGGGGCGCGGCATTGCCGAGATCAATCAATCCGTAGCCGGGTTGGACGACGCCACGCAGCAGAACTCCGCGCTGGTCGAGCAGTCGGCAGCCGCCGCGACCAGCTTGCGCGAGCAGGCCGTGCGCCTGATGGGAGAGGTGTCGGCTTTCAAACTGGGCGACAAGCCCCTGCGTAGCCCGTCTCCGCAGCCCAGGCCGCAACATTTGCTGGAGGCCTGAACCCGAACGCATGGCCTGAGGATTCAAAGGCCCGTGTTCAAGTTCGGAAGGATCAGGCAGCGCTATTGCTCAGCTTCTTGAGTTGGTACAGCGCTTCCAGGGCTTCACGCGGGCTCAGTGCATCGGGGTTGATGGCGGCCAGGGCCTCGGCAAGCGGGTCGTGAATCGCCGACGTGTCAGGCATGTCGGGGGCGTCAAACAGATTGACCTGCAACTCATTTTCGCCGGCCTGGTTCTCCAGCGCCTCCAGCGCATGGCGGGCGTGGTGCAGCACGGCAGCAGGCATGCCGGCGAGTTTGGCGACCTGAATCCCGTAGCTGCGACTGGCCGGACCGGCCTGGATCTCGTGCAGAAACACGATATCGCTGCCTGATTCGGCCGCGCCCACGTGCACGTTGACGGCTGCGCGGGCCTTGGCCGGCAGCTCGGTCAGCTCGAAGTAATGGGTGGCAAACAGCGTGAAAGCCTTGGTCTTGTCATGCAGCTGGCTGGCAATTCCGCTGGCCAGGGCCAGACCGTCAAACGTGCTGGTGCCGCGGCCGATCTCGTCCATCAGTACCAGGGAGTGGGGCGTGGCGGCATGCAGAATCTGCGCGGCCTCGGTCATCTCCATCATGAAGGTGGACTGGGCATTGGCCAGGTCATCGGCCGCGCCAATCCGGGTGTGGATGGCGTCGATAGGCCCCAGGCGGCAGCTGGCTGCAGGCACATAGCTGCCCATGCTGGCCAGCAAGGTGATCAGCGCCACCTGGCGCATATAGGTCGATTTACCGCCCATATTGGGGCCGGTAATGATCTGCATGCGCGTGTTGGTGTTCATGCGCGTGTGGTTGGCAATGAAGCTGCCGCTGGACGATTCGGCCATGCGCGCTTCCACCACGGGGTGGCGGCCGGCCTCGATCTCTATGCAGGGATGGCTGACGAACTCGGGCTCGCTCCAGTTGAGCGTCAGCGAGCGCTCGGCCAGCGTGCACAGCACATCCAGCGCCGCAATCGCTTGCGCCACGCGGGTCAGGGCCGGCACATGGGGCTGCAGCTGATCGAGAATCTGCTCGTACAGCCATTTTTCACGCTGCAGGGCGCGTTCCTGGGCCGATAGCGCCTTGTCCTCGAAGACCTTGAGCTCGGGCGTGATGTAGCGCTCGGCGTTCTTGAGCGTCTGGCGGCGGCGAAAACGCTCGGGCACCGCGTCCTTGTAGCTGTTGGTGACTTCGATGTAGAAGCCATGCACCTTGTTGAACTGCACGCGCAGATTGGGAATTCCGGTCAGCAGCTTTTCCTTGGCTTCCAGCTCCAGCAAAAACTCGTCGCAGTTGTTCTGAATGGCGCGCAGCTCATCCAGCTCGGCATCAAAGCCGGTGGCGATCACGCCGCCGTCGCGCACCAGGGCGGCGGGTTCTTCCATGATGGCCGCAGCCAGCAGCTCGGCGCAGCCTTCGGGCGGCATCAGATCGGTAAAAATCTGAGTCAAATAGGCCGAAGGTGTAGACCCAGATTGCGCGAGCAGCTTTGATTTTTGTAGCGTTTTGGACAAACCCACCAGTTCGCGCGGCCGCACCTGGCGCAGCGCCGTGCGGGCGGTGATGCGTTCCACATCGCTGACGCCCTTGAGCTCGGCGCGCAGCGCTTGCCAGGGTGCCATGCCGGCACCGCTGCCACGCAGCATGCGTATGGAATCGAGCCGCTGCATGGCGGCCTTGCGGTTGCGTTCGGGCTCCAGCATCCAGGTCTTGAGCAGGCGGCTGCCCATGCCGGTCATGCAGCTGTCCAGCAGCGAGAACAGCGTGGGCGAATCTTCGCCGCGCAAGGTCTTGACCAGCTCCAGATTGCGACGGGTGGCCAGCGGCAGAGCAATCAGCTCGTCATCGCGCTGCACGGCAATGGCGTGGATATGGGTGAGGTTGCGCCCTTGGGTGTGCTCGGCGTACGACAGCAGGGCGGCGCTGGCGGCATGGGCCAGGGCCAGGTTCTCGGCCTCCCAGGCCTTGAGACTGGCGGCGCCCAGAAGCTCGAGCAGCTTGCGCTCGCCCAGGCCGGAGTCGAATTGCCAGTCGGGGCGCGGCGACAGCGGGCAGGTAATGGCGCCGCTGTGCTTGATGGCCAGCAGATTTTGCTCGAAGCGCTCGGTCACGCCGGCGCTGTAAATCACTTCGCTGGGGCTGATGCGCGACAGCCAGGCGCCCAGCTCGTCGGCCGCGCACTCGGCCATGTGGATGCGGCCCTGGGTCACGGCCATCCAGGCCAGGCCCACGCGCTGACGGCCTGCGGTGTGCACGGCGACCAGCATGGCTTCGCTTTTGTCCGAGAGCAGCTCGCTGTCCGTCAGCGTGCCGGGCGTGACCACCCGCACCACCTTGCGCTCCACCGGGCCCTTGCCCGCGCCGATCTCGCCGACCTGCTCGCAAATCGCCACCGATTCGCCCATCTTGATCAGGCGGCCCAGGTAGTTCTCCAGGGCATGAAACGGCACGCCGGCCATGGGAATCGGCTGGCCTGCGGTCTGCCCACGCGAGGTCAGCGTGATGTCCAGCAGGCGGGTGACTTTTTCGGCATCGCCAAAGAACAGCTCGTAAAAATCGCCCATGCGATAGAAAACGAGGGTATCGGGGTACTCGGCCTTCAGGGGCAGGTATTGCTGGAACATCGGCGTGTGCGCCGAGAGGTCCGTCATATCGGGAAAATTGGCCAGCGACGGGTTTACTGTACTTTTCTGGGTCATCGCTTCAGCGTTTGGCAATCAGGGGGCGCGGCAGCGGTGCTGCGCCAAACCGCAGATTATCGGCGATGACCAAAAGCTCTGTGCTTGAGCCTATTTCATCGAGCCCACCGAGCCCACCGAGGCTTGAGAGGCCGCAGGGCCGCCGCTGCAAGTGTTTGCTTCGTCCACATCGTGGACAGGGCGATAGCCGGGACCAAAGGAGACATCGCCCAGTCGCCAGCCCGCGCGGCAGCTGAATGCACCCCAGAAGCGGCGCAAGGTGTACCACTGCATGGCAATCAGACCGCGCTCGTTGTCGGCATCGACTTCGGGGTCGCTCACACCTGTGGGGCGCAGAGCCTCGTGGTGATAGAGGGCCGTGCCAAACAGCTGGTCCCACCAGGGCAGAACCTGACCGAAGTTGCAGTTGTGGCGCTGGGGCCGCTCGGCATCCCGCAGCATATGGTGGTTGCGGTGAAAGCGCGGGCCGACGAAGAGGCGCTCGCCCAGCTTGCCGACCCAGCCGAGGCGCAGCGCCACATTGGCGTGCGAGAAGTTTTGCACCAGCTCGCTGAGCAGGCCCAGCAGCGCAAATTCCGAAGGCTCCACCCCCATGAGCAGCCCGACGCTGGCCAGAACAAAGCTTTGCAGCATGCCGTCCAGGTAATGGCTGCGGTCGTTGCTCCAGCAGCTCATCTGGCGCTGGCTGTGGTGCATGCTGTGCATGGCCCACCACCAGGGAATCACATGCTGGGCCCGGTGCATCCAGTAATACGTGAGGTCGTAGATCACGTAGTACAGGGCAAACAGCAGATAGGGATGGTGCTCGAACCAGGGCAGCCAGGCCTTGAGGCCGCTGGCCTCTTCGGTGGCCGGCCCGCCGCCCAGCATATGGGCCACGGGCATCAGGATCAGAAAGCTGAACAGCGGAAACAGACCCAGCAGCATGAGCAGCGTCATATTGCGGTCCACCGTGGTGTGGCGGCGCTGGGTCCAGCGCTCGGCCGGGAGCAGGCTCTCCAGCGGCCGCATCACGCAGGCGATGAGAAACAGCTGCAGTGCCGCAATCAACATCGCTTCGGCAATCTCGCGCGGATTGCCTGCGGCTTGGGCCACATCCAGGGCGTTGACCACGGGAATCACCACGTGGCCCGAAATCCAGTCGATTGCCAGCGACCAATGTTGCCTGAAAAAATCAGTCATGAATGTCTACCAATGCCTGCATCGGCCGAAATTCTTGCGCCTGAATTTGTGATTTGTGTGGAGACGTCCGGCGAGCACAGGCAAAAAAAGAGCCCGATCCACCGGACCGGGCTCTTTCCGCAGCCGTGGGGCGACCGCTTTTTTATCTTGTCAGTGCCGCTTATTCAGCGTCGGACTGGTCTGCCTGGGCAGATTCCTCGTCGGCACCGCTGTCGATGGCTTGACGCACGTCGGCCTTTTCACCGGCGGTGGCGAACTTGCTGTACTTGCCGATCACGGGGATCAGGGCGCCGTAAATGCGGGGGTTGGCAGCCATGCATTCCTTTTGTTCCAGGAAGTCGGCTTCGCCGGTGAAGTTGCCGACCAGACCGCCGGCTTCGCTGACCAGCAGCGAACCTGCAGCCACGTCCCAGATGGACAGGCCGGATTCAAAGAAGCCGTCGGAGAAACCGGCAGCCACATAGGCCAGATCCAGAGCGGCGGCACCGGGGCGACGCACGGCAGCCGTGCGTTGCATCACATCGCCCAGCATGTTCATGTATTGCTTGAAATTGTCGCCACGGCGGAAGGGGAAGCCGGTGGAGATCAGGCAGTCCTTGAGCTGGCTGCGCTTGGAGACGCGGATGCGGCGCTCATTCAGGTAGGCACCACGGCCACGGGTGGCGGTGAACAAGTCGTTGCGGCTGGGGTCGTACACCACGGCCTGCTCGATCTTGCCCTTGTAGGCCAGAGCGATGCTCACGCAGTACACGGGGAAGCCGTGGATGAAGTTGGTCGTGCCGTCCAGGGGGTCAATGATCCAGACATAGTCCGAACCCTTGGTGCCGTGTTCGTTGCCCGATTCTTCGGCCAGGATGGAGTGTTGGGGATAGGCGGTGAGCAGCGTCTCGATGATGGCGCGCTCGGAGGCCTGGTCTACCTCGGTCACAAAGTCGTTTACCTGCTTTTGCGCAACGCGCACCGATTCCACATCTAGTGCGGCACGGTTGATGAGGGCGCCAGCGGCGCGAGCAGCCTTGATGGCCACGTTGAGCATGGGGTGCAGGGAGTTCGACATAAATTGTGATTGCGTTGGCGCAGCAGTCAGGAAAACAGGACTGCTCGACGCGGGTAAGAACGTAAAAAGCCGCGACCGGCGATGCGGGGCGGCGACAATAGGCGCAATTCTAACCAGCCTGCGTTTTTTGTGTTGCTCGGCCCGCTGTTTTGTGGGCCTTCTAGGGTGCTCTATTCCTGCGCACCAGAGAGAGCCGCTTGCGCGAGGCCACCGTCTTATCTGGGCCACAAGTGGGGCCTTTAGTCTTGATGAAAACCCGATTCGTATTGATTGAAACCAGCCATGCCGGCAATGTGGGCGCTGCAGCTCGCGCGCTCAAGACCATGGATTTTGATGATCTGGTGCTGGTGCGCCCGCGCTGGGCCAATGTGCTGCGCAAGGAGGAAACCATTCAGCGGGCCAGCGGCGCGCTGGATGTGCTCAACCAGGCCCGCGTGGTCGAGACGCTGGAGGAAGCCCTGGACGGCATCAGCCACATGTGCGCCACGGCCATGACGCCGCGCGACTTCGGCCCGCCCACGCGCACGCCGCGCCAGCATTTCGAGATGCTATTGAAAGGAGAGCTGGATACGCGCTCTGAACCTTCGGTTGATGGCGATTTGACCGATAACGCCGCCACGCCGGGCGCTCTCTGCAACCAGAAGGGCGTGGCCTTTCTGTTTGGCTGCGAGCGCTTTGGCATGAGCAACGAGGATGTGTACCGCTGCGATGTGGCCTTGTCCATTCCGTCCAATCCCAAGTTCGGCTCGCTCAATCTGGGTTCGGCGATTCAGGTCGTGGCCTATGAGTGGCGTCTGGCGCTGGGCGGTTTTCCGCAGGCAGAGATCACGCCTGAGGTGAACCGGGCCGACATGGCCCAGGTCCAGGGCATGCTGGGCCACTGGGAGCAGGCACTGGCCCATATCGGCTTTCTGGACCCGGCGGCGCCCAAGAAGCTCATGCCCCGGCTTAACCAGCTTTTCAATCGCGCGCAGCTGACCCAGGAAGAAATCCATATTCTTCGCGGTGTTGCCAAAGCCATGCTGAAGGCGCAGCCGCCAAGCCGCTAGACTGAGCATCCCTGTCAATCTTTACCTTATAAGCTTTTGATGCTTGCTCGCCTGCGCTCCGACATCCAGTGCATTCTCGACCGCGATCCTGCGGCCCGCAGCACCTGGGAGGTCATCACCTGTTACCCGGGCTTGCATGCCATCTGGCTGCAGCGACCCGCGCACTGGTGCTGGACGCATGGTTTCAAATGGCTGGGTCGTTTCATCTCCCATATGGGCCGCTGGTTCACGGGCATTGAAATCCATCCCGGGGCCGTGATCGGCAAGCAGGTCTTCATCGACCACGGCATGGGCGTCGTGATCGGCGAAACCGCCGTGGTGGGCGACGGCTGCACGATCTATCACGGCGTCACGCTGGGTGGCACCTCGCTGTATAAAGGCAGCAAGCGCCACCCCACGCTGGGTAAGAACGTGGTGGTCAGCGCGGGCGCCAAGGTGCTGGGCGGTTTCGAGGTCGGTGATGGCGCCAAGATCGGCAGCAATGCCGTGGTCATCAAGCCCGTGCCGGCCGGCGCAACCGCCGTGGGCATTCCGGCACGCATCATTGCCAGCAAGAACGGCCACAGCGCCGATGTGACTGACGTGGTCGAGACCGATGCTGCATCCAAGGCGGCGCCGGCTTCCGAGGCGACAGCCGCTGCGGGCGAGGCGGAAAAATCGGGCTTTTCCGCTTATGGCATTACCTCGGAAGTGGACCCCGTGGCTCTGGCCATGCGCGGCCTGTCCGAAGGTGCGGCCTGCCATGAAAAGCAGATTGCGCTGCTGTGGGCGGCGATCGAGAAGCTGTCGATTCAGGGCAAGGTGTCGGATTGCATGCCCTGCGAGTCGGAGCGTCCCCAGGCCTTCCAGAAAGACAAAATCGATCAGATCATGGGTAAATAGCCTTCAAGCGCTTGTCATTCAAGCGCTGTCAGCTGCGTATTCAATAGCAAAAGCCGGAGTCGTCCGGCTTTTTTCATGGGGCGATGGATGCGGCTCAGTGCTTGCCATTAGTTGATTTGAGGGGCGGCGGGCCGGCCTCTGCGCTTGAGACTGGGCCGGTTTCAACCCCGGACTCAAGCATGATGAATGTGGAACAGGCACTGCAGCAGCGCCATTCGGTGCGCGCGTTCTTGCCGCAGACCGTCGATGGCGCGCTGGTCAAGACCTTGCTGGCTGCTGCAGGCCAGGCGGCATCGGGCGGCAATCTGCAGCCCTGGCGCGTGATCGCGCTGACAGGCCAAAGCCTGAACGACTTGCGCGCCGCCATGGCCACGGCCGTGCCCAACCCGGATCCTGCTCTGGTCTACCCGGCCCGGCTGTGGGAGCCGTACCGCAGCCGCCGCTTCGACAACGGCGAGCAGCTATACCAGTCGCTCCAGCTGCCGCGCGAGGACAAGCATGGCCGCTTGATGCAGCTGGCCCGCAATGCCCAGATGTTTGGCGCACCGGTAGGCATTTTTGTCGCCGTGGAAGAGCGCATGGTGCATACGCAGTGGGTGGATCTGGGGCTTTATCTGCAGTCGTTGATGTTGCTGGCCACACAAAAAGGGCTTGCGACCTGCGCCCAGGGCTTCTGTCGCAACTATGGCGATTTTGTAGCCCGTCAGCTGGCGCTGCCCCAGGGCTACCAGATCGCCTTTGGCATGGCGCTGGGCTATGAGGACAAGACGGCGCCCATCAATCAGTGGCGCTCCACCCGTGCACCTGTGACCGACTGGTGCGAGCTGCGTGGTTTTGATTGAATTCGCCTGCAGCCTTTATCAATAAAACGGTGAGTGCTTCTGTTTATATAGTGACGGCTGGATGTGAAAAAGCCGGGCGTTTTGCCCGGCTTGTCTTGGACTCAATGCAGCCTTATTTCCACAGCGCGCATTTGCTTTCTTCCTTGGTGGTGAAGACCTGGTCTGCGGGCAAGGTCTTGGCCACCTTGAAGTAATCCCAGGCCTTTTTCGATTCGGCCGGAGACTTGACCTGCAGCAGATACATATCGTGGGCATAGCGGCCGTCGGGGCGCACCACGCCCTTGGCGTAGAAGTCGGACAGCGGCGTGGCCTTGAAGCCGGCCATGATCTTGTCTGCATCCAGCGTGCCCAGTCGCTCTGCCAGTTTCAGGTACTGCATGGCGGCCGAGTAATTGGCGGCTTGCAGCGAGGTCGGCATTTTCTTGAACTTGGCAAAGAAGCGGTCTGAGAACTTGCGGCTTTCCGGGTTCAGGTCCCAGTGCCAGCTGTCGGTAAACATCAGCCCTTCGGTGGCCTTCAGACCCAGGCTGTGAATGTCGGAGCTGAACAGCAGCAGGCCGGCCAGCTTCATGTTCTTGGTCAGGCCAAATTCACGCGCCGACTTGATGGCGTTGATGGTGTCGCCACCGGCATTGGCCAGTCCCAGAATCTGGGCCTTGGAGTTCTGGGCCTGCAACAGGAAGGAGGAGAAATCCGCCGTGTTCAGCGGGTGCTTGACGCTGCCCAGCACCTTGCCGCCAGAGGCATTGATGACACGGGTGGTGTCGGCTTCCAGTGCATGACCAAAGGCATAGTCGGCGGTCAGAAAGAACCAGCTCTTGCCGCCCAGCTCCACCACGGCCTTGCCCGTGCCCTTGGCCAGGGCCACGGTGTCGTAGGCATAGTGCACAAAGTAGGGGCTGCACTGCTCATTGGTCAGGGCCGAAGAGCCCGCACCGTTGATGATGTAGACGCGCTTTTTCTCGTCGGCCACCTTGCCCATGGCCAGACCGGCGCTGGAGGTGGTTCCGCCAATCAGCATGTTCATGCCCTGGGTGTCAAACCACTCGCGGGCCTTGCTGGCCGCAATATCGGCCTTGTTCTGATGGTCTGCCGTCAGCACTTCAACCGGTTTGCCCAGCAGCTTGCCGCCGTAGTCGTCCACCGCCATCTGTACGGCCAGAGCGCCGCCCTTGCCGTCCACATCGGAATACAGGCCCGACATGTCGGTGATAAAGCCTATGCGCACCTTGTCCTGGGCGTGAACCGCGCCGGCTCCAAAGGCCAGACCCAGGGCCAGCATCAAGGTGGAGGCTTGGGGCCATGATTTGCGTAGCGAAGAAAAAGCAGAACCACTCATTAAATGCATCTCCTGCAAATGTCGGACGGACGGGTCTTACTGGAACGCTTGCACCCGCCATCTTGCGTGCAAGCAGGCTGCATGGTGGCAGGCCGTCAGTGCGATGCCATTAGGGCAAGCACGGCTCAGGTGCAGTCAAGCGATGAGCTGTTGCTTGCGGCACCAGAGCGTTTGCGGGCTGTTGCCTGCGGTACACGGGCTAATGCCTGAGCCGCATACACTGCGGCGCAATCTTTTGACGGATGAAGACAGGTGATTGAGTGATGACCATGGAAAATTTGCTGCAGCAGCGCCGCTCGGTGCGTGCTTTTCTTCCCCGCGCGGTGGACGCAGCGACCGTGCGCCAGCTGCTGGAGACGGCGGCGCAAGCCCCGTCGGGCGGCAATATGCAGCCTTGGCGGGTGACTGCCGTGGGCGGTGATGCGCTGCAGGCGCTTGGCGCCAAGGCCAGCCAGACCGAGCCGGTATCGCGCCCCGGCCTGTCCTATCCGCCCGGTCTGTGGGAGCCGTATCGCAGCCGCCGTTTTGACAATGGCGAAGACCTGTATCGCGCCATCGGGATCGGCCGCGAGGATAAGGCCGCCCGTCTGCAGCAACTGGCCAAGAACAGCCAGATGTTCGGCGCTCCCGTGGGTGTCTTCGTGGCGGTGGAAGAGCGCATGGGCTATGCGCAGTGGGTGGACCTGGGCATTTATCTGCAGTCCTTCATGCTGCTGGCGGTGGAGCAGGGCCTGGCCACCTGCGCCCAGGGTTTCTGGCGCTTGTACAACGACATGCTGATAGAGCAGCTGGCGCTGCCCGCCGGCTATCAGATCGCTTTTGGCATTGCGCTGGGTTATGAGGATCCATCGGCTTCCATCAACCAGTGGCGCGCCAGCCGTGCACCCGGCGGCGAATGGCTCACGCTGCAGGGTTTTGATTGAGCACCGGGCAGTCAAAGCTGTTGCAACGGGTTTGTGCGGGGCTTGACCTGCCAAAAACCTCGCCTATACTGGCCGCTGCTCCGGGGTGTGCGAAAGCGCTGAGAGACCAGAATTGGATCTGTCGAAAGACATATCCATCAAGGTTAACCCGACGAACTTGATCCGGTTCATACCGGCGGAAGAAGAGCGGGACCCTGAAGCGGGGCCGATGGATGACAGGCAAGGCAGCTGTTCAAGCGCCGTACCTTTAAACCATGCGGCACAGCACACCCCAGGCGCCTCGCGCACTGGGGTTTTGTCTTTTATGGACTGACCTCGGGACGCGTCGGCCATGGCCGGAATCCAGAAATTCCGGTGGTGAACTCCAGGCACTGGCCAGCCAGTGCCCATGTTTCACCCAGGTGCAGGTGGTTGATGGCAGAAAGCCGGCAGCCACCAGATCAGAGCAGGGCCGGCACTCCACGGAGCGTTTGATGAATTCACACGCTTTGAGGAGACTGACATGAACGCCCCCGATTCCATCTTCACCCCTGCTGCTGGCTATGCCCCGGATGCGAGCCGTTTTGCCGACTTGCTGGCCCAGTCGCTGGAGCCGTTTCCTGCCTCCGTCAAGAGCTATCTGCCAGGTCAGCTGCACACCGGCCTGCGCGTGCCGGTGCGCGATATCGCACTGACCAATGGCGAGCTGGTCAGCGTGTACGACACCTCCGGCGCCTACACCGATCCGTCTGCAACCATCGACGTGCGCAAGGGCTTGGCCAGCGTGCGCGGTGGCTGGATTGATGCGCGTGGCGACAGCGAATACTACGTGGGCCGCCAGCGCGTGGCGCTGGACGATGGCGGTAAGCGCGGCGAAGAAGACCGACGCGTGGACCAGTTGCGTGCCGAGGCCGCCGCCCTGCAGCGCCAACCGCGCCGTGCCAAAAGCGGTGCCAACGTGACCCAGATGCACTACGCGCGCAAAGGCATCATCACGCCCGAGATGGAATATGTGGCCCTGCGCGAGAACGGCCGCCGCGAATGGATGGCCGAGTACCAGCAGGATGCGGCGCGTGAAGCGCGCCTGGCTGGCAACAGCCTGGGTGCCGCCATCCCCAAGATCATCACTCCCGAATTTGTGCGTGACGAAGTGGCCCGCGGCCGCGCCATCATTCCCGCCAACATCAACCACCCCGAAGTCGAGCCTATGGCAATAGGCCGCAACTTCAAGGTCAAGATCAATGCCAACATCGGCAACTCGGCCGTCACTTCCAGCATCGAGGAAGAAGTTGAAAAGCTGGTCTGGGCGATCCGCTGGGGTGCGGACAACGTCATGGACCTGTCCACGGGCAAGAACATCCACACCACGCGTGACTGGATCGTGCGCAACTCGCCCGTGCCCATCGGCACCGTGCCCATCTATCAGGCGCTGGAGAAAGTCGGCGGCATTGCCGAAGACCTCACCTGGGAAATCTTCCGCGACACCCTGGTCGAGCAGGCCGAGCAGGGCGTGGACTACTTCACCATCCACTCCGGCGTGCGCCTGGCCTATATCCACCTTACGGCCCAGCGCCGCACCGGCATCGTCTCGCGCGGCGGCTCCATCATGGCCAAGTGGTGCATGGCCCACCACCGCGAAAGCTTCCTGTACGAGCACTTCGAAGATATCTGCGACATCATGAAGCAGTACGACGTGAGCTTCTCGCTGGGCGACGGCCTGCGTCCCGGCTGTGCATCGGACGCCAATGACGAAGCCCAGTTTGCCGAACTCAAGACCCTGGGCGAGCTGACGCAGATCGCCTGGAAGCACGATGTGCAGACCATGATCGAAGGCCCGGGTCATGTGCCCATGCACATGATCCAGGCCAATATGACCGAGCAGCTCAAGCACTGCCATGAGGCCCCGTTCTACACGCTGGGCCCGCTGACCATAGACATTGCCCCCGGCTACGACCATATCGCCTCCGCCATCGGCG
Organism: Comamonas aquatilis; assembly: GCF_965139575.1. Classification (NCBI taxonomy): domain Bacteria; kingdom Pseudomonadati; phylum Pseudomonadota; class Betaproteobacteria; order Burkholderiales; family Comamonadaceae; genus Comamonas; species Comamonas aquatilis. The sequence goes on from NZ_CBCSIW010000014.1 coordinate 84,027, forward strand.
CGGCCATGATCGGCTGGATGGGTACGGCCATGCTGTGCTACGTCACGCCCAAGGAACACCTGGGTCTGCCCGACCGCGACGACGTCAAGCAAGGCATCATTGCCTACAAGATTGCGGCCCACGCAGCCGATGTGGCCAAGGGCCATCCGGGCGCCCGCTCACGCGACGATGCCCTGAGCCAGGCGCGCTTTGACTTCCGTTGGGAAGACCAGTTCAACCTGGGCCTGGACCCCGACACCGCCCGTGCCTTCCACGACGAAACCCTGCCCAAGGACAGCGCCAAGGTGGCGCACTTTTGCAGCATGTGCGGCCCCAAGTTCTGCTCCATGAAGATCACCCAGGAAGTGCGCGACTTTGCCAAGCAACAAGGCGTGGCCGCCGAGCAAGGCATTGCCGTAGGCATGCAGGCCAAGGCCCAGGAGTTCAACAAGGCCGGTGGCGATTTCTATATTCCCATCGTCAATGCATCAACCGACACCACGGCGCGTTGATTCAAAGTGAAATGGGGTTGAAACGCTTATATATAAAGCGCTGATAGCTATCAAATAAAAAGCGCAGACGGGGTCTGCGCTTTTTGCTTTGCAAAGGGGCGATTCAGAGTTTGAGGTCGACATTTGATTCATGCGCGAGCGCAGCCAAACGACCCATGCGAACACTTGTCTAGGTTTTCCAGGTGATCCATTGATACCGATCGCTGTCTGTCAGTGACGAGTGGTTTGCCCAATTCAGTCTTCTTCAATATTTGGGTTGCGCGAGGCATTGTTGATCGCCAATTTTCGCGTGCAGCTGCCCAGTGGCCGCAGCTTTTGTTTCGAGCTATGCAGTGAAAAAACTCGGATGTCAGCTTTCTGTGATGCGGCGTACGGCCGAAAAATACCAAGCGTCGGGCAGGCAGCGCAGCAATCGCATCCAGCGCGTGAAGCGGCGCGGAAAATTCATCTCGAAGCGCCCCTGCGCCCAGCCCTGCAGCATGTGCTGAGCCGCCTCGTCGGCACCGATCAGGGCCGGCATGCTGAAGCTGTTTTGTGCCGTCAGCGGCGTATCGACAAAGCCGGGGTTGATGATGGACACGCCCAGGCCCAGGCTGTGCAGATCCAGATAGAGGTTTTCCGCCAGGTTGTTGAGCGCCGCCTTGGTCGGGCCATAGGCCAGGGACATGGGCAGTCCGCGATAGCCGGCCACCGAGCCGACCAGGGCCAGATGACCCTGGCCAGCCGCCAGCAGCATAGGCAGCACGGCGTCCAGCAGGTGCAGCGCGCCGCCATAGTTCACGGCCAGGTGGTGCTGCATCTCGGCCAGGTCGAACTCCGTGGCGCGCAGGGGCCGGTAGTGGCCTGCGCAGTAGAGAACCAGGTCAGGCGCCCGGCCCGCATGGGTCAGTACGGTCTGGGCTGCAGCAGCCACGGCCTGGGCATCGGTCACGTCCAGGGGCAGGGCCAGACAGCCTTCGCGGCCGCGCTCGAAATCCTGCAGCGCACCGGCATGTCGCGCAGAGATGATCACGCGCGCACCCTGTCTGTGCAGCGCTTCGGCCGTGGCGCGCCCTATGCCCGAGGAGGCTCCCAGAATCCACACCGAGCGGCCCTTCCAGTCGCGTAGCGGCGGATTCAGGCGGCGAGAGAGCAGTGGCATGGCAATCACTCCTTGATGATGGCCAGCGTCACGTCGCCCAGGTGCAGGCCGAGCTTGCTCATGGCCGTGCGGTTGAGCAGGGTGCGCCCGTCCATCAGATACATCCAGTCGTCCATGCTGACGTTCCAGACCCTGCCGTCCACGGGCAGGGCCAGCACATAGCTCCAGCGGATGGCATTGCCCGCGCTCTGGCCCTGGGCCTCGCCCACCACGTCGTCGGCCCGGCCGCTGTAGCGGCCGTCGCCCAGGTGGCGGATATGCCAGGTACGCTGCTGCGTGCTTCCATCGCTGTAGACAAAGTGCTCTTCCAGCGTGCCTTCGTCGCCATTCCAGCGGCCCGTCATGCGCACGTTAAAGCGCTTGACCACCTTGCCCGAGCGGTCCGTGAATATGCCGTGTGCCGTCAGCGGTCCGTTGAAATACTGGCGCAGGTCCAGCTGCGGCTGCTCCTTGGCGTAGTCCTGCACCGAAGGCCCGGCGCAGCCTGCAAGAGACAGTGCCAATGCCGCCCCCAGGCAGGCGCGCCGCAGTGGCGAAAACGAAGCGTAGTGGGTGATGTGGCTCATATGTGCCTCCAGGAAGAATGCAGTCGCTCGGCGCGCCAGAGCAGCAACGCCGCCGCCAGCTTGAGCAGGCAGGGCAGCCCGCCATAGGCCCAGGCCAGCGCTTGCAGGCCGGCCGGATCGGTGCCGCCGCTGCGGTAGCCCGCAGCGGACAGCAGGGGCAGAGCCAGGCCGGCAGCCAGGGCCAGGTTGAGCTTGGTGGCGCAGGTCCACCAGCCCAGGTAGCGGCCCTCGCCCCGGCCGCCCTGGCCGGACTCGTGGATCACGCCCGTGAGCAAGGCGCCCGGCAAGGCCAGATCCGCGCCCAGGGCCAGCCCGCTGACCAGGCAGATCATGGCAAAGGCCAGGCTGTCGCCCGCGCCCAGCCAGGGTGTGAAGCCAAAGGCCAGCACGCTGGCCAGCATGCCCGCGCGCCAGCTGGGCGCCAGACCCCAGCGTGAGACGGCCTTCACCCACAGCGGCAGGCCCAGGGCCGCCGTGCCAAAAAAACACAGCAGCAGCAAGGGCTGCAGCGCGGACGCCTGCAGCCGGTCGGCTACGAAAAAGGGCAGCAGCGTGGCAGGGATGGCGGCGGCCACGCCATTGAGCATGAAGATGGCCAACAGCCTGCGAAAGCCGGCGTCCGCCCAAGGTGAGGCCTGATGAGCAACAGCGGTGGCACTGGCTGCTGTGGCCTGCTCCTGCAGCGCCACCGGAGCCTTGAGTCGGTACAGACCGGTCAGGGCTAGCACAAGACCCAGAGCCAGTACGCCACTGGTCGCATCAAAGCCCATCCATGCCGGCAGCGCGCTGGCCAGCAGCACGCCCGCCAGCGTGGCACCTTCGCGCCAGGCGGTCACCCGGGCACGCCATGCAGGCTGGCCGCCCCAGCGGGTGCCCCAGGCCTGGTGGAGGATGGTGACAAAGCTATAGGCCAGCGTGCACACCAGCAGGCTGCAGGCCAGCCAAGCCAGCATGGCGGCCTGGGTTTCGCGTGGGGGATGCCAGAGTGCCCAAAAGCCCAGCACCATCAGCAGACTGCCCAGCGCCGCCGCGCACCAGGCTGACCGCGTACCGCTGCGCAGCAGCCTGTCGGCCTGGCGGCCGATGGCGGGGTCGACCAAGGCATCAAAGGCGCGTGTGGCCAGCAGCACGGCGCCCAGCCCGGCCAGCGGTGCGCCCGCCACGCTGGCGTAGTGGTAGGGCAGGTTCACATACAGGGGCAGGGACACAAAGGCCAGGGGCGCGGCCAGCCCGCCATAGGCCAGCCCTGTGCGCCAAGACAGCATAGGGGCGGTGGCAGGGTGGGAGGCCATGGCGTAGTCCCTTGGCACTCAGCCCAGGCCTAGCAGCGAGGTGCGCATGGCTGGCGCCGAGGTCTGCGGCGCCAACCAGATGCCGAAGAACAGACGTGCATAGTCGGCGTCGCGCAGCTGCGCAGTCTGCCGGCCGTTGTGAAAAAAGCGCACCTGGCCCTGGCCGTCGTTCAGGCCCAGCAGCCGGTCTTGCGACACCACATCGGGGAAGGCCTGCTTCATCAAGGTCAGCCATTGGCGGGTCTGCTCCTCGGTGAAGCTGCCGACCCTGCGCATTTCGGCGATGGAGCGTTCGGCAATGGCCGCGCCTTCCAGCTTGCGGTCATAGACCAGCTCCAGCGCAAACGGGTAGCGGGCGTAGTCCTCGGGCAGGAATCCGGGCGCGGCCCACAACCGGGCTTCGTAAACGCGCAGGCCGAAGAAACGCAGCACGGCCGTGCCCACCAGGCGCGCGGCCGGCAGGGCGCTGCGCAGTTCGGCCGGAAGGTCTGTATTTGAGGTCATGGCATGTAGTGCGTTGGACATGGTGATCAAAGACGGTGCAAGAGCACAGGTGGCGCCCCAGGTCAGGGCCTGGCGGCGTGATGTGCGGTGTGGCTGGACTGTCATGGCAGAGGCTTGCGCAGCGTGAACTGGACGACATCGGTGTTGCCGGTGTCGAAGGCTGCCTCGCAGTAAGCCAGGTAGAAGCTCCAGATGCGTACAAAGCGTTCGTCAAAGCCCTGAGCGCGCACGGCTTCGATGCGCTCCTCAAAGGACTGACGCCAGCGCCTGAGTGTTTCTGCATAGTCGCGGCCGAAGGCCATGCGGCCTTCCACCACCAGGCCGGCGCGACGCGCCTCCTGCTCGAAGGCGGGGATGCTGGGCAGCAGGCCGCCCGGGAAGATGTATTGCTGGATGAAGTCGGTGGAGCGCAGATAGCGTGCGAACAGGTCCTCGCGCAGCGTGATGGTCTGTATGCAGGCCAGGCCGCCAGGCTTGAGGCAGTCGCGCAGCGTCTGGAAGTAGCCGCGCCAGTATTCGCGACCCACGGCCTCGAACATTTCGATGGAGACGATGGCGTCGAAGGGCTCTTTTGCATGCTGTGCAGGTAGGTCGCGGTAGTCCTGGTAGCGAAGCTCCACGGCGTCGGTCAGGTCGGCCTGTAGCATGCGCCGCTGTCCCCAGACCAGCTGCTCGCGCGACAGCGTGACTCCCGTGACCCGGGCACCGAACTCGTGCGCTGCCGCTTCGGCCAGCCCACCCCAGCCACAGCCGATTTCCAGCAGGCGCTGGCCGGGCTGCAGCCGCACCTCGTTCAGCGTGCGCCTGAACTTGGCCTGCTGGGCGTCCTGCAGGTCGGCCTGGTGCAGCAATTGGCCCGTGCGGCCCTCGAACCAGGCCGCGCTGTAGCTCATGCCGGGGTCCAGCCACAGGTGATAGAAGTCATTGCCCAGGTCGTAATGGGCATGGATGTTTCTGGCGCTGCCGGCCCGCGTATTGCGTTGCAGCAGGTGGCGCAGGCGGTAGCCCAGCCGGCCCCACCAGTTGCCGTAGACCAGGCTTTGCACATGGTCGCGGTTGCTCATGCACAGCCGCAGCAGGGCGGCCAGGTCGGGGCTGTCCCATTCGCCGGCGATATAGCCTTCGGCCAGGCCGATGTCGCCAGATTTGAGCGTGCGCTCCAGCGCCTGCCAGTCGTGCAGCACGCAATGCGCGTCGGCAGCACCGGATGGCTGATGCTGCAGATGTGGGGAGCGAGGCAGGTGCAGCAGCCGGCCGTCGGGCTGCTCCAGGTCCAGTTGCCCGTGGGGCAGGCGTTCGAGCAGGTTCAGCACACGGCGCGCCCGCGCAGGCGTGCGGCGCGGTGCTGCGGCGGTGGGGCTCAGCAGGGAGGCGGCGGTAGTGTTCATCGTGTGACGAAGCGCTTGGGCTCGGAGGGTTTGCCATGAAAAGGCACGCGCTTGGCCCAAAGGCGCAGCGCCTGCCAGTGGATGCGGGCGACCACGCCCAGCGTCATCAAAGGGGTGCCGAAGAAGGCGCGGCGCACAGTGGCGGCATCCAGCGCGTGCAGCACGCCGCCCACGCTGGTCTGCAGCAGCGGGCCGTCCTCGTCATGCAGGTCCACGCTCGCCAAGGTGCTGTCCTCGCTGCGCTCGAAGCGAAAGCGGTACTCGCCACTCACCTCGCAGAAGGGAGAGACATGGAATTGCTTGTGCGCCATCTGATCGCGGCCCCAGGCCAGATCCGGTCCGGCCAGCAGATAGGCGTGGCGCTCGCCAAAAGTGTTGTTGACCTCGGCCAGCACGGCGGCCAGCGAGCCATCGGCCCGGTGCGCATACCAAAAGCTCACGGGCTTGAATACATAGCCCAGCACGCGCGGAAAGGTGTGCAGCCAGATTTCGCCATCGGCATCGTCAATGCCTTCGCTGTGCAGCAACTGCTCGAACCAGGCCAGCGCATCGGCCCCGCCCTCGCCATGGTCGCGGTCGTAAAAGCTCAGCCAACCCAGCTGGTTGCGCCTGAGCACGGCATCGGGCTGCGTGCGCAGGCTGCGCATGGGGAGCATGAGGAAATAGCCCGGATAGCGAAAGGCATGCTCCACTGGCCGCAGGCGGCGGTGCCAGACATGGCCGAAGCCGATGAGGGGCCGGGCAGTCATGCGACCTCCTCGATGACGGGGCTGGCCGGCAGTGCCTGCAAGGCGTGCAGCAGGCTGTCGGCCGCGTCCAGGCCAGAGCGCAGGCCGTCCTCATGGAACCCGTAGCCGCACCAGGCGCCGCAGAACCAGGTCCGACGCTGGCCTTGCAGACCGGCCACCTGGCCCTGGGCCTTAATGGCGGCTAGGTCAAACACCGGATGGCTGTACGTTATGCGCGCGTGGACTTGGCTGTCGTCAATCGGGCGCACCGGATTCAGCGAGACCATTACGGGCTGCTGCCACGGAAGAGGCTGCAGGCGATTGAGCAGGTAGTGCAGGCAGACTCCGGCCTGGTCCCGCTCTGCATCGGCTGCGCGTTCGTAGTTCCAGGCGGCCCAGGCCGCTTCGTGGCGCGGCAGTACGCTGGCATCGGTGTGCAGCACGGCCTGGTTGGGCTGGTAGCGGATGGCGCCCAGCACGTTGCGTTCCTGAGACGTGGCATCGCTGCCCAGCAGGCGCAGGGCCTGGTCGCTGTGACAGGCCAACACCACGGCGTCGAACTGCTCCGTGCCATGCGCTGTCTGCAGCAGCACGCCATGCGCCACACGGCGCAGGCCCAGCACGGGTGTATTCAGGCGGGCTTCGTGACGGCCATCCTGCTGCAGCGCGGCCACCATGCGCCGCACATACTGGCGCGAGCCGCCGCGTACCGTGTGCCACTGTGGCCGGTCCGTGACCTGGATCAGGCCATGGTTGTGGCAAAAGCGGATCAACGTGGCCACGGGAAAACGCAGCATCTGGTCCGTGGGGCAAGACCAGATACAGCCCATCATGGGCAGCAGATAGTCCTGGCGAAAGGCGGCTCCAAAGCCGTGCTTGTCCAGAAAATCCTCAATAGAGCTGCGCAGCCGCGCTTCATCGCCTTCCTGGGCTATGCGCGTGGCCAGGCGGTTGAAGCGCAGGATCTCGGTCAGCATCTTCAGAAAACGGGGCCGCAGCAGATTGCCGCGCTGGGCGAACACACCGCCCAGCGAGCTGCCGCTCCATTCCAGGCCCGTGCTGCCATTGGCCTGGGGCACCTGCACCGAAAACGACATCTCGGCCGCGGCCGTGGGCACCTGCAGCTCTTCGAACAAACGGGTCAGCAGCGGATAGGTGCGGTGGTTGAACACTAGAAAGCCGGTGTCCACGCCCTGGCTCACGCCGTCCAGCGTCATGTCGACCGTGTTGGCATGACCGCCGAAATGGCTGCCCGCCTCCAGCAGGGTCACGCCATGCCCGCCCGGCGCGCCGGCCAGCCGCCGCGCTGCGGCCAGACCCGCAATTCCCGATCCAATGACTGCGATGCGATGCATGGGAGCGTCTTTCCTGGTTGAATCGACAAGTTAAACCGTAACGGTCAAACTGTGAACTAATGAGTTCAAACTATAAACCAAGAATATCCACTTTGCACTATTTGGTATCAGAGATAACCTGCGAGGTCTAAAATATGCCTATGACAAGCCGCACCTCCATCAAAGAACAGATACAGCGCGTGCGCGAGCAGGCCATCGTGGCGGCCGTCAATCGGTTGCTGGCCACCAAGGGTTACGACGCAATGACGGTGGACGAGGTCGCAGCCGAAGCCGGTATGGCCAAGGCCAGCCTGTACAAGCTGTTCACCTCCAAGGAAGAACTGGCAGGGGCCGCCATGGTCGGCGTGCTGGACCGTGCCCTGGCCTTTGTGGACGGCCTGCGTGAAGAGGCCAGCCAGGCGGCCGAGGCCGGCACGCCGATGCGCCCGTTGGACCAGCTCAAGGCCGTGACACGCTGGGCCATGCAGACCCAGCTGGAGGGTGAGATGCCCTCTCTGCCGGCGCAGAACTCCAACCTCAGCGCTTCCCTGCAATCCAACGACGCCTATATGGACCGGCTGATCTCGCTGAGCAACCGGCTCAGCATCTGGATCACCGAGGCACAGACCAGCGGCCAGCTGCAGGCCACGCTACCGGCCGAGCTGGTGCTCTACACGCTGTTTGCGCGCGCCTGCGATCCCGTGGTGGCCCTGCTCAAGGAATCGGGCCAGTACACGCATGCGCAAATCATTGACTGGGTGTCGAGCACCACGTTTGACGGGCTGGCTGGCGCAAGATGAGCCGCCTGCATCGGTAAATGCACCCAGCCTTGCCGAGGTCGCAGTGAGGAAGCGGCGGCGCGAATCCGTTTTCAGAAGTCCGTTTCTGCTTGACGCTTATCCGGGGAAAGCATGCATTTCTGAGGTTCAGGCTTGCATCACCACCGGCCCGCCCTTGCTCAAGGCTCGCTGATAAGCGGGACGTGACTGCATGCGCTGGCGATAGGCGGTGAGATGGGGCCACGCGGCCTCGTTGCCTCCGCGCATCAAAGCAGCTTCAACGGCAAAGCTCATCTGAAAGTCGGCCATGCTCAAATGCTCGCCAGCAAACCAGCTGTGCGTTGCCAAATGCTCATCCATAAAGGCCAGCGCGGTCTGTACATTGGGCGCAATGAGCTTTTGCTGCACCTTGCTGCACAGGGCGCGAGCGATAGGACGCACGAAAAATGGCATGGGCTGGTGCGGGATGGTGTCGAAAACCAGTTTCATCAGCAACCAGTTCATCAGCGAACCTTCGGCGTAGTGCATCCAGAAACGGCATTGACGATGCTCGGCTGTGCCCCGTAACGGCTCCAGGTGCGAAAGCTCCAAAGGTGCTTGATTGCCATAGCACTCAACCAGGTATTCGATGATGGCGCCGGATTCGGCGACTACGGTGTCTGCGTTGGTAATCACCGGTGATTTGCCTAGCGGGTGCGCAAGCTTGAGCTCTGGCGGAGCCAGACGGGTAGCGGGATCCCGCTTGTAAACACGCAATTCGTAAGGAATACCCAGCTCTTCAAGCAGCCAGAGTATGCGCTGCGAGCGCGAGGTTTCAAGGTGATGAACGGTCAGCATGGATTGTTTTCCTAGAAGCGGAACCTGCTTTACGTAGCCAGCGCATCAGTGCTCCGAGCAGAGGTAATTTCTCATACAGCTCTTCAGCCGTATCCCAGTAATCGCGATGCTGGCTAACGCGGCCTTGCGCATCAAAGCACAGCAGCGTGGCACCGTTGATGCATTGTTCGGTATCGGGTCGCCAGCTTCGCAGTCGAAAGTGAAACTCCCAGGCCAGGAAAGCCTGTTGGCCCTGCACCAGCCTCTGTGTGACCACGAAACGCGGCTGCTGCAACGAAGCAAACATGTGATCGAAAATGCGGGTGATGGCAGTCAAGCCATACACATCGTTGAATGGGTCCTTGAAGTGCGCATCAGCTGTGTAGTAAGTATCAAGTAGCCGAAGATGGGCCGGGGTCAGCCCTTCATAGAATTGCACAAGTCGCTCCACTGAGGCACCAATATCGGGTAGGGAACAGGTTGAATTGGCAGTCATTGATCACAGTTCAGTCATTCAGCGCATACGTGCGAAGTCGCAAGGATAAGGCAGCGGCTTGCAAGCATGAGATGCAACGAAACGCAGTCAAAAGCCGGCTGATACCAGCCATGTCGCGTTGCCTTCGCAGGAAGCAGCAGATCATGGCCGACTGCCTTCATAAAAAAGGCTTTGCCGAAATGCAAAGCCTTTTTATGGAATAGAGCCCGAGCTTTAACTCATCTCCAGTACTGGCACTTGCTTTCCGCCTTGGTGGTCCAGATCTGGTCGGCAGGCAGCTTCTTGATGATCTTGTAATAGTCCCAGGTGCCTTTGGATTCGGCCGGTGACTTGACCTGCATCAGATACATATCGTGCACATAGCGGCCATCTTCGCGGATGAAGCCGCTGCCAAAGAAGTCGTCGATTTTGGTGCTTTTGAGCACGGCCATGACTTTGTCTGCATCCAGCGTGCCGGCTTTTTCCACGGCCTTGAGGTAGTTCATGGTGGCGGAGTAATCGGCGGCCTGGATTTCGCTGGGGCGGCGCTGGGTCTTGGCCATGAAGGCATCGGCAAATTTGCGCGATGCATCATTCATGTCCCAGTACCAGGGGGCGGTGAACTGCATGCCTTCGGTATTTTTCAGGCCCAGGCTGTGAATGTCGGTAAAGAACACCAGCAGGCCGGCCAGCTTCATGTTCTTGGTCACACCAAATTCCTTGGCGGCCTTGATGGAGTTGATGGTGTCGCCGCCGGCATTGGCCAGACCCAGGATTTGCGCCTTGGAGTTCTGTGCCTGCAGCATGAAGCTGGAGAAGTCGCTGGCATTGAGCGGCGTCTTGACCGAGCCTAGCACCTTGCCGCCCTTGGCTTCGATGATCTTGCTGGTGTCCGCCTCCAGTGCATGGCCGAACGCGTAGTCGGCGGTCACGAAGAACCAGTTCTTGCCGCCGGTTTCCACCACGGCCGAGCCCGTGCCCTTGGCCAGTGCCACGGTGTCGAAGGCGTAGTGCACGGTGTAGGGGCTGCATTGCTCGTTGGTCAGGGCCGAGGAGCCGGCTCCGTTGTCGATGAAGATGCGTTTTTTCTCTTGCGCCACCTTGGCCATGGCCAGGGCCGTGGCCGAGTTGGTTCCGCCAAACACCAGGCTGATGCCCTGGGTGTCAATCCATTCGCGGGCCTTGCTGGCGGCGATGTCGGCCTTGTTCTGGTGGTCGGCAGTCAGCAGCTCGATGGGCTTGCCCAGCACCTTGCCGCCAAAGTCGTCAATCGCCATCTGGATGGCGACGGCACCGTTCTTGCCTTCCACATCGGCGTAGAGGCTGGACATGTCGGTGATGAAGCCGACCTTGACCTTGACCTTGTCCTGCTGTGCCATGGCCGAGGGCGCAAACGTGGCCGCCAGCGCCAGGCCCAGAGCCGTGGCGGCATGGGCTTTGAGGCGCGTGCCCGAAGCAGAAAGCACGGATCCAGCTGACGAAATCGAGCGATGCATGAAGTCTCCTGTGAATGACAAACATCAGGCCTCCCGTCACCGGCCGGGGCGAGAGCCTGTGCAGCGTGCATGAGCAAAGTCGCTGCAGTGCAGCACCGATGCTAGGGCGGGTGCGAGCCGCCAGCATCGGGGCAAGCACGGCAGGGAAATCCCAAGGGGCTCATCGAAATTCATAGCGGCTGGCGCTGCATATGGCTTGGGATTCAAGCTGAAATTATTTGAATTTCCTATTAAGCAAGCGCAGGATGCTTTTATTTTGATAGCGATTCACCGACGGGTGCGGTTGGAGTCGGCGCATGAAAAAAGCAGCCCGGGGGCTGCTTTGGTGGTGCTGCTGGCGCTTATCGCAACCAGGGATCGGCTTCAGGTCGTGCGTGGTGCGCGAATCGCATTCTTGGGGCGAAAGGCCTTGCACATGTCGTCGCGGGTTTCCAGATAGGGGCCGCCGATCAGATCGATGCAATAGGGCACGGCAGCAAAGATGCCGTTGACCTTTTGCTTGCCATCGGCGTCCTTCAGGCCTTCCAGCGTTTCGGCAATCGCCTTGGGCTGGCCGGGCAGGTTGATGATGAGGCTGTTGCCGCGAATCACCGCTACCTGGCGCGAGAGAATGGCCGTGGGCACAAAGGCCAGGCTGATCTGGCGCATCTGCTCGCCAAAGCCGGGCATTTCCTTGTCGGCCACGGCCAGCGTGGCCTCGGGCGTCACATCGCGCAGGGCCGGGCCGGTGCCGCCGGTGGTCAGCACCAGGGAGCAGCCCGCGTTCACCAGCTCGATCAGCGTGGCGCTGATGCCGTCTTTTTCATCGGGAATCAGGCGTGCTTCAAACGTGATGGGGTTGTGCAGGGCCTGGCTCAGCCAGGCCTGAAGCGCGGGCAAGCCCTTGTCTTCATACACACCGCTGCTGGCACGGTCGCTGATGGAGACGATGCCAATCTTCACGGCATCGTGCGGATTCAGCGCGGTATCGGGCAAGTTACTCATCGCCTTCTTCGTCTTCGTCGGCGGCAGTGCTGGCACTGTCATTCTTGCCAGCGGTGGACAGTTGCTCGCGCACCAGCTGGAACAGGTCGCGGTAGGCGCGGCCCTTGGTGGTTTCCTTGACGGGAGCGTCCGGGCCGGCTTCGGCGGCGGCTGCTGCGGCATCGGCCTTGGCTTTTTCCAGATCCTTGCGGGCCTGGCGGATCAGCGAACGCAGTTGCTGCACATCGGTATCGGGGAAATGCTCCAGCCAGATGGGCAGGGCGGTTTCTTCGACGATCAGGCGGTCGCGCCATTGCTCGGCCACTTGCAGGGCCATTTTTTCGCCGGCCGAGCCGTTGCGCTGCTCGTCCAGAGCGGCATGGACGGCGGCCAGCTGCGATTCGTCAAGCTTGCGCATCAGCTTGCCTACGTATTGCATCTGACGGCGCTTGCCTTCGAAGTTGGTGATGCGCTTGACTTCGTTGAGCGCATCGGCCAATTGTTCGGTAATGGGCAGGCGTTTGAAGAGGTCGGCGCGCAGCGTCAGCAATTCCTTGCCCAGATCTTGTCGCGCACCCATTTCGCGCTTGAGATCGGTCTTGGTGGAATCGTAGGTGCCTTTGAGTTCGGCTTTCAGCTCCAGGTCCAGTTCGCTGCCTTCGGCGACGAACTTGCCTTTGACGAAATAGCCTTTTTGAGGTTTGCGTGGCATGGTAAGGGGCAATATCGGTGGCTGCACAGGGCGTGCGGCAGTGGCGGCTATCATAGCCGCCGCTATGAAAAAACCTCGTTCCAGCACCACAAGCACTTCTAGTGCACAGGCCCAATCCGAACCGCAAGCCGGTTTCAGCTTCAGCCCCTCGTTTTTTGAAGGCCTGGTGGACCAGGCTTTGCAGCACGCCAAAAAGCTTGGCGCCACCGATGCCGGAGCCGAGGCTTCCGAGGGCTGCGGCCTCTCGGTCAGCGTGCGCAAGGGCGCTCTGGAAACCGTGGAGCGCAACCGCGACAAGTCGCTGGGCGTGACCGTGTACCTGGGGCAGCGCCGTGGCAACGCCAGCACCTCGGACTTTTCGGAAGCAGCCATCCAGCAGACGGTGCAGGCCGCCTACGACATTGCCCGCTTCACCGCCGAAGACCCGTTTGCCCGCCTGCCCGACAGCGCCGACATCGCCTTGCCCGGCACCCACCGCGATCTGCAGCTGTTCCACCCCTGGGCCATCAACAGCGAGGAAGCGGCCCAGCTGGCGCTGCGCTGCGAGGAAGCGGCCTTCAAGACCCACAAGCGCATCACCAACAGCGAAGGCGCGGGCGTGTCGGCCCAGCAAAGCCATTTCTTTACCGCCCATACCAATGGTTTCCGCGGCGGCTATGCCAGCTCGCGCCACAGCCTGTCGGTTGCGCCGATTGCCAAGCTGCCCGGCCGCCATGGCGAGATGCAGCGCGACTACTGGTACAGCTCCATGCGCAATGCGGCCGAGCTGGCTTCCCCGGAGGCCGTGGGCCGCTACGCCGCCGAGCGCACACTGAGCCGCCTGAACAGCCGCAAGATCCCCACCACCGAATGCCCGGTGCTGTTCGAGTCGCCGCTGGCCGCCGGCCTGCTGGGCGGTTTTGTGCAAGCCATCAGCGGTGGTGCGCTGTACCGCAAGAGCACGTTCTTGCTCGATTCGCTGGGCAAGCAGATTTTCCCCAAGCACATCGACATCGATGAAGATCCCTTCATTCTGGGCGGCAAGGGCAGCTCGCCGTTTGACGAGGAAGGTGTGCGCGTGCAGCAGCGCAAGGTGGTGGATGCCGGTCGTGTGGAGGGTTATTTCCTGTCCAGCTACTCGGCTCGCAAGCTGGGCATGAAGACCACGGGCAATGCCGGTGGTTCGCACAACCTGACCATGACCTCGCGCCGTACCAAGGCCGGCGACGACCTGAACGCCATGCTCAAGAAACTGGGCACCGGTCTGTTCGTGGTCGAGCTGATGGGTCAGGGCGTGAACTCGGTGACGGGCGACTATTCGCGCGGCGCCTCGGGCTTCTGGGTGGAAAACGGCGAAATCGCCTTCCCCGTGCACGAGATCACCATTGCCGGCAACCTCAAGGACATGCTCAAGGGCATTGAAGCCATTGGTGCCGATGCCTACAACTACGGTGCCAAGACCGTGGGCTCGATTCTGATCAATCGCATGAAGGTGGCTGGCAGCTGATGGCCCTGGAGGCAGTCGGCTCAACAAAAAAGCAGCCTTGGGCTGCTTTTTTCATGGGTATCGCTTGACTGGGCGCAGAGGTCTAGGCGTCGCGGGCCGCTTGCACGATGCAGGCCGAGAGTTTTTCAAAATGCTGGCGTGCTGCCTCGGTCAGTTCCAGCTGCTTGCGGCGTGCGTCTTCGGTATCGGCCAGCTCGATCCAGCCTTTTTCGCGCATGGATTTGAGGCGCGTGTGAATGGTGGCCGGTGCGCCCAGTTCGTTCTTGGCCATCATGTCGCGCACGCTAAGCCGCTCCTGACGCGCACCCGCATTGGCGATGAGGCCCAGCATGCGCTCCTCCAGCGGGTCCAGCGCCGGGAGCGTGGGCAGCCCGCGAATGGCCTCGGCCAGTTGCAGAAAACGCAGGTAGATATCGGCGGATAGAGAGGTCTTCATTGGGCTGCGGCAGCGAGAATGCGTGCACGGCAGAGCAGATAATACCGCTCTCTCAAAAGACAGTTCCGCTACAAGAATGAAGAGCTTATGGGCCGAGCTGGCCATGGTGGTGACAACCGTGCTGATGTTTCTGCTGGCGCTGCTACTCAATGAATGGTTGTTCTCTTCGTTGAAGTTTGTCACCGGCATCAACTACATCTATCTGCCTGCCGGAATGCGCCTGGTTTGCACGCTGCTGTTTGCCGAGGCTGGGGCCGTTGGCCTGTTGTTGGCTTCCTGGCTGGTCTGCCACTTTTACTTTTTTCCGGACGATGGCATGCGCGCTTTCGCGGGTGGCGTTCTGGCCGCGCTGGCTCCTTATGCCACGTACAAGCTGGCGCAGCGCTGGTATGGGTTGGGCGCCAGCTTGCAGCAGCTCACTCCGGCGCGGCTGCTGGTGCTGAGTCTGGCTTATGCGATTACCAGCCCTTTGCTGCACCATCTGTGGTTTGCGCTCAGCGCAGCAGAGGTCAGCCTCAAAGGCCTAGTATTCATGGTGCTGGGGGACTTGAGCGGCACGCTGATGGTGCTCTACACCGTCAAGGCCTTGCTGAGTCTGCTGCCGCGCCCAGGCAGTGCTTACAAGCTGCATTGATGCAGCTCTCGAAACAAGAGCATTGAGCGCTTGTTTCGATTGAGCTATCGCCCTGTTTTAATCGAAATCCGGTGACAGGAGTGCTTGGCAGAGCGCAGGCATGCCGCCTCGGCCATACTCGGTTCTTCACATAACAACAACTGCAAGTGAGCGTTTCATGAGTTCAGCCTCTTGCGCATCCCAGTCCGGCATGAGCCGGGCTGACTGGTTCAGCGCCATCATCGTCATCGTCGTGTGGGGGCTCAATTTCGTGGTCATGAAATGGGGGCTGGACACGCTCTCGCCGCTGCTGCTGTGCGCGCTGCGCTTTGTCGCGGCATCGCTGCCGTTTCTGCTGTTCGTGCGTCCGCCCAAAAACCTCTCCTGGGGGCTGTTGGCGGCTTATGGGCTGGTGCAGGGCGTGGGCCAGTTCGGCCTGCTGTTTGCCGGCATGAAGATGGGCATGCCTGCGGGCATGGCCTCGGTGGTGTTGCAGACCCAGGCCTTCATCACCATGTTGCTGGCGGCCGTCATGCTGGGCGAGAAGCCCCAGCGCTGGCAATGGCTGGGCCTGACGATTGCCATCGGCGGCCTGATTCTGATTGGTGCCGCACACGGCGACGGTGCGGCGGATATGACGCTGCTGGGCTTTGTGCTCACCGTGGGGGCTGCGGCCATGTGGGCGGGCTCCAATCTGCTCACGCGCGTGGCGGCCAAACAGGGCTCGTATGAGCCCGTGTCGTTCATCGTCTGGACCAGCGTGTTCCCCATTGCTCCGCTGCTAGGGCTTTCCGTGTGGCTGGAGGGCGGCGATGCCGTGCTGGCCCAGCTGCAGCAGGTGGGGGCACGCGAGCTGGGCGTGATTGCCTATCTGGCCCTGCTCTCGACCTTGCTGGGCTATGGCTTGTGGACGCGGCTGCTGCAGCGCTACGCCGCCAGCACCGTGGCACCGCTATCGCTGCTGGTGCCGGTGATAGGTCTGTTGTCGGCCATGGTGCTGCTGGGCGAATTTCCCAGCGGCGTGCAATGGCTGGGCACGGTGGGCGTGCTGCTGGGCATGATGGTCAATCAGTTTGGAGGGCGCTGGATGCGGCGCTGAACCGGGCGGCGCTGCTTCAGGGCTGGCGAGGGGCGTTTCGGCGCTGCTCGCGCAGCATGTAGAGGTAAAGGCTCTCCACTTTTTCGCGGGCCCAGGGGGTTTTGCGCAGGAAGCGCAGGCTGGAGGTGACGCTGGGATCAACGGCAAAGCAGCGCACGGGGATGCGATCGCTGAGCCCCGCCCAGCCGTAGTAGTCCGCAAGATCGGTGACGATGCGCTCCAGCGTCACGCCATGCAAAGGGTTGCGTGGCTGTTCAGAATTAGTCATGGCGCAATTGTGGTGCAGCGGCCGCAAGCCTGTCCTGGCTTGGGCTATTGAGCAGGCGCTGCGCAGCAGACGACAAGCGGCATGAGCATCCGTGCCAAAAATGCTGCTTGCGCTGATTCATCAAGCGCAAGCAGCTATTAATTGCAGAGCGTTATCAGCCCTGGGCAATCACGGCCGCAATCGCCTGGCCCACTTGCGTGGTGTTGGCCGAGCCGCCCAGGTCGGGTGTCTTGGGTCCGGTTTTGAGGGTCTCTTCGATCGCGGTCACGATGGCATCGTGGGCTTCGCGCCATGGGCCTTGGCTGTGGCCCAGAAAATCCAGCATCAGCGCGGCCGACCAGACCATGGCAATCGGGTTGGCAATGTTTTTGCCGTAGATATCCGGAGCCGAGCCGTGGACCGGCTCGAACAGCGAAGGGAAGGTGCGCTCGGGGTTGAGGTTGGCCGAGGGTGCCAGACCAATCGTTCCCGTGGTGGCCGGGCCCAGGTCGGACAGGATGTCGCCAAACAGATTGGTGGCGGCCACCACGTCAAAGCGGCCCGGCTGCAGGACAAAGCGCGCTGTCAGAATGTCGATATGCTGCTTGTCCAGCACCACATCGGGGTAGTGCTGGTGCATGGCATCGGCCTGCTTGTCCCACCAGGGCATGCTGATCGCAATGCCGTTGCTCTTGGTGGCCAGCGTCACATGTTTTTTGCTGCGGCTCTGGGCCAGATCGAAAGCGTATTTCAGCAGGCGCTCCGAGCCCTTCTTGCTGTACACCGATTCCTGAATGCAGATCTCGCGCTCCGTGCCCTCGAACATGATGCCGCCCAGCGCCGTGTACTCGCCTTCGGTGTTCTCGCGCACCACGTAGTAGTCGATGTCGCCGGGCTTGCGGCCGGCCAGTGGGCAGGGCACGCCTTCGAACAGGCGCACCGGGCGCAGATTGATGTACTGGTCAAACTCGCGGCGGAACTTGAGCAGCGAGCCCCACAGCGAGACATGGTCGGGAACGGTGGCTGGCCAGCCCACGGCGCCAAAGAAGATGGCGTCCATGCCGCTGAGCTGGGCCTTCCAGTCGTCGGGCATCATTTTTCCGTGCGCAGCGTAGTAATCGCAATGCGCCCAGTCGAAGTGGTGGAATTCCAGCGGCAAATTGAACTTCTGCGCGGCGGCTTCCAGGGCGCGCAGGCCTTCGGGCATGACTTCCTTGCCAATGCCGTCACCGGCAATTACCGCAATCTTCTTCACTTGGGACATGGCTACTCCTTGGTATGGGCCTGATTCTGAACCATGCTGTAATGAAGTGAATTGTTCTATCGTGCTTTGATTGTTTACAGATCGTGTTCAAAAACCTGTTGCCGGAAGATCTGCGTGTATTTCAGGTCGTGGTGCGCCGCGCCAGCTTTGCTGCGGCGGCACTGGAGCTGGGGGCCTCGCCCGCCTATGTGAGCAAGCGTATTCGCCTGCTGGAGCAGGAGCTGGCCGTCAAGCTGCTGCACCGCACCACACGCCGGGTGGCGGTGACGGAAGAGGGCGAGCGGGTGTTTCAGTGGGCGCAGCGCATCCTGGACGATATCGACCATCTGGTCGAAGAAGTCAGCACCACCAAGAGCGAGCCGCGCGGCCTGCTGCGCGTGAGTTGCAGCTTTGGCTTCGGGCGCAAGGTGGTGGCGCCGGCGCTATCGAAGTTGATAGCGCTTCACCCCGGTATGCAGCTGAGGCTGGAGGTGTTCGACCGCATTGTGGATGTGGCGGCCGAGGGCTTTGATCTGGATGTGCGCGTGGGCGACGAGATTGCACCGCATCTGATTGCTCGCCAGCTGGCGGCCAATCACCGCGTGCTGTGCGCTGCGCCTGCGTATCTGCAGCGCAAGAGCATGCCGCGCAGCGTGGATGAACTGGCCGCCCATGACTGCCTGGTGATCAAGGAGCGCGACCACCCGTTCGGCGTATGGAAGCTGCGCGCCGGGGCCGAAGAGCGCACGCTGAAGGTGACGGGGCCGCTATCGACCAACAACGGCGAGATGGCCGTGCAATGGGCGGTGGACGGGCATGGGGTGGTGCTGCGTTCGCTATGGGATGTGCGCGCCGAGCTGGCTGCCGGAACCCTGGTGCAGCTGCTGCCTGCCTGGCGGCAGGAGGCCAATGTCTGGGCCGTATACCCGGCACGCCTGAGCCGCTCGGCCAAGGTACGCGTGGCCGTGGAGTTTCTGCAGGCGTTCTTTGAAAACTCCGGCTTGGAGAAATCCACGCAGATTTGAATGAAATATGCCGCTAGCCTTTTGCTTGTAAGTGTGGGTAGCTATTCAATTGATAGTTTTTAGCGCGTTTCAAACGCAAAAAAGCGCCCGCAGGCGCTTTTCGGAGTGGCGTGAATCCGCCTCAGGGAGCCAGTGCGGCTTTGACGGCGGCAGACACCAGGCCCATATCGGCCTTGCCGGCCAGCTGTGACTTCACGGCGCCCATGACCTTGCCCATGTCGCCGGGGCCGGCAGCACCGACTTCGGCCACGATGGCTTGGACGGCGGCGGTGATTTCGGCTTCGGTCATGCGCTGGGGCAGATAGACCTTGAGCACTTCCACTTCGGCTTTTTCCACGTCGGCCAGATCCTGGCGATTGGCGCTTTCAAAGGCGGTGATGGAATCCTTGCGCTGCTTGAGCAGTTTGTCGACGATGGCGATGACGGCAGCGTCATCGAGCTCCACGCGCTCGTCCACTTCTTTTTGCTTTATCGCGGCCTGCAGCAGGCGGATGGTACCCAGGCGCACGCTGTCTTTGGCGCGCATGGCGTTCTTCATGTCTTCGGTGATCTGGGCTTTCAAGCTCATGGCTTTTCTCCTGGTGATGGAGGTCACCGCCTGAATCAGAAGCGGTGGCCAGAAAACAAAAAACCCGCGCCTGGCGTCCCGAGCGCGGGTTTGCGGCGTTTAACGGCCGACTGTCCTAACGAATTAGTACAGCTTCTTAGGCAGTTGCATGCTGCGAACGCGCTTGTAATGGCGCTTCACGGCAGCAGCCTTCTTGCGCTTGCGCTCGGCTGTAGGCTTTTCGTAGAACTCACGAGCACGCAGATCGGTCAGCAGACCCAGCTTCTCGATGGTGCGCTTGAAGCGGCGCAGGGCAACTTCATAGGGCTCGTTTTCTTTAACGCGGATGGTAGTCATTAGCGAATATTTCCAGATATCTGTGCTGCTAGAGGGTTCACGGGAGATCGGGCCTGTGAGCCATGTACAGCGGTTGTTCCCCGTCTCTATTAACTAGTATGGCCGACGGGGTAATGCCAGCAAAGTCGAGCATTATAAACGATTGAGAAGGCTCTGTCGAAATAACTGCGCAAGTCCCATTTTACGCGGCACTGCAAACCATGGCAGGGCAGCGGTTGGCTCTGCGGAATGCCTGTGTCCTGGCACATCACTTGCTATCACAACAGAAGTGCTCAAGATAGCTGCAATGGTACGTAGCGACCCTGAGCGGGTTTGTCGCAGTGAAGATTTCAGCTGTTTTGTATACAGTTTTGGAAATTGATTTTCTTTGTTTTTGAATTGAGAAATCAATTCATCAATCTCTGCTGTTGTTGATCCAGGAGTTCTTATGGTGTTGGAGTGTGTTGCACAGAATCTGATTTCGCGTCGCCAGTGGCTGGCATCGGCTGCCGGCGGTGCGGGCTTGCTCGTCCTGGGTGGTTGCGCCAGCCCGGCGGCCCAGCCTGCCAACAAAAATCTGGTGGTCGGTGGTCTGTTTGCGGGCTCGCGCAGCGACAAGGGCTTTATGGAAGCCGGCTGGCGCGGACTGGAAAAGGCCAGAACCGAGCTGGGCGTACAGACGCGTTTCATCGACGGTATTGCGCCCAAAAAAGAGCTGCTGGTGCCGGCGCTCACGCAGCTGGCCGAGCAGGGCGCTCAGCTGGTGATTGCCCATGGCGGCCAGAACAACCAAGCCGTGGCCGAAGTGGCGCCGCGCTTTCCCGGTACGCGCTTTGTGGTCACCCAGGGGCTGGTGCAGGGCAGCAATCTGAGCAGCTATGACGTGCTGCAAGAGGAATCGGCCTATCTGGCCGGAGTGTTGGCGGCGTTGACGACCCAAACCGGCGTGGTCGGTCATATGTCGGGCATTCGCGTGCCGCCAGGCCTCAAGGGTCGCGCAGCCTATGCTGCCGGTGTGCGCGATACCAATCCCCGGGTCAAGCTGCTGACCAACTTCTCGGGAGATCAGGACGACAACGCATTGTCCTATCGCGTGGCGCAGGCGCAGATTGCGGCCGGGGCCGATGTGATCTTCACCATGCTCAATGCGGGCCGCGATGGTGCGACGCGCGCTTGCCGCGAGAAAAAGGTGCGCCAGATCGGCAATGTGATCGACTGGACGCAGGTCGATGCACAGGTTTTTGTGGCCTCGGCCTGGGCCGATGTGGGCATTGGCGTGTTCCAGGCCGTCAAGGACATGACGGTGAATGCTGCGCCGCAGTCCGGCATTGTCAAGATCGGTTTGCAGGACCCGGCCGCCGTGCGCCTGACCACCGCGGCCGATGTGCCCGCTGCCGTACGCAGCCGCGTGGAGCAGGCCAGCCGCGCGATTGCCTCGGGTCAGCTCAAGGTGCCAGAGGCCTATAACGGGCCGGAGTTCTCCATATAAAAGCCTGGGCGGCAGCTTTGCTGGCGTCCTGCAGCGTGCTTCAAGCGCTTAGGATGCTTGCTCCATCAGGCTCTGGCAGCGCTCGGCCAGCGCCTGGGCGCAGGCTGCGGCGCTGGCCCAGGCCCACTGAAAGTTGTAGCCGCCCAGCCAGCCGGTGATGTCCACCACCTCGCCGATGAAATACAGGCCGCTCTGGTTTTTGCACTCCATGGTCTGCTGCGACAGCACCTTGGTATCCACGCCGCCCAGCGTGACTTCGGCTTTTTTATAGCCTTCGGTGCCCGTGGGCGTGATCTCCCAGCGCGAGAACTTTTGTGCCAGCGCAATCAAGGCCTTGTCCGAGGCTTCGGCAATCGGGCGCTGCCAGGCTGCATCCTGCTGCACCCAGGCATCGGCTAGGCGGGCAGGCAGCCATTGGGTCAGCTCATTGGCAATCAGCTTGCGCGAGCGTTGCTTGGCTGCCAGCAGCTCGGCTTCAAAATCCACCTCGGGGGCCAGGTTGATGAACAGCGGCGTGCCGGGTTTCCAGTAGCTGGAGATCTGCAGCACGGCCGGGCCGGACAGGCCGCGGTGGGTGAACAGCAAGTCCTCGTTGAAGGCCATGCGCTCTTTTTTGCTACCTGTGCTGATTTCAACCGGCAGGGCCAGGCCTGCCAGCTGGGCATAAGGCTGCCAGGCATCGCCGTCAAACGTCATGGGCACCAGGCCGGGCGTGCGCTCCACCAGCGGCAGATTGAATTGCTGGGCCAGGCGGTAGCCAAAGTCGCTGGCGCCAATCTTGGGAATGCTCAGGCCACCGGTGGCAATCACCAGACTGGTGGCGTTCACCGGGCCGCGATCCGTATCGATTTGATAGCTTGCAGCGCTTTCCTCATTTGGGCTGCTGGCCAAAATCTCTATTTTTTTGACCCGGCAAGGTTGCCAGCGCTGCACCTGGCCTGCCGCGCATTCAGCCAGCAGCATGGCGATGATGTCCTCGGCCGAGCGATCGGCAAACAGCTGGCCCTTGTGCTTTTCGTGGTGGGCAATGCCGTGCTTGTCCATCAGCGCAATGAAGTCGGCCGGCGTGAAGCGCGACAGGGCTGAGCGGCAGAACTGCGGGTTCTGCCCCACAAAATGCTTGTGCGGCGCCCGTACGTCCAGATCGCGGTTGGTGAAGTTGCAGCGCCCGCCGCCGGAGATGCGGATTTTCTCGGCCACTTTTTCGGCGTGATCGATCAGCAGCACCTTGAGGCCGCGCTGGCCCGCCTGCGCCGCACAAAACAGGCCGGCAGCGCCGGCACCTATGACGACGGCATCAAAAAAAACAGGGGAGGAGGACGGGGCGTGCGCAGACATTCAGACAAAGGAGCAGGGCAGGAACAGGGGGCGATTGTCCCAGAAGCGGCTTGCGCAGGCCTTGGCACAGGCTTATCCGGGCGAATCTGCACGGCTGCGGAAGTCGCAGGGGAATATGCGTGGACGCCAAGCGCTGGCGAGTATTCAAATCTAAAATTGCCGCCCATGAATACCCCTTCCCATCAGCTGAGCATGACGGTGCTCATGTCGCCGGACATGGCCAATTTTTCGGGCAATGTGCACGGTGGCGCCATCTTGAAGCTGCTCGATCAGGTGGCCTACGCCTGCGCCAGCCGCTATGCGGGCCGTTATGTGGTGACGCTGAGCGTGGATCAGGTGATGTTTCTGCAGCCCATCCATGTGGGCGAGCTGGTGACGTTTCTGTCCAGCGTCAATCACACGGGCAAGTCGTCCATGGAAATCGGCATCAAGGTGGTGGCCGAGGACATCCGCAGCCAGGTGGTGCGCCATGTCAACAGCTGCTTTTTCACCATGGTGGCGGTGGATGATGACAAAAAGCCTGCACTGGTGCCGCCGCTGGAGCCTCAGGGCGATGAAGAAAAGCGCCGCTGGCAGGCTGCCATCATCCGCAAGGAGCTACGCAAGGACATGGCAGAGCGTTTTGCCCAGATTCGCGTGACGACCAGCGCGAACGTCACACCCTGAACCTGCAGCCAGCCTCTCTTGAGGGGCCGGCTTTGCTGCTTGTCTTTGGTTTGTGGCGCGCCAGGCCAAAGCGCAGGCGCGCTGAGTGGCGTCAGGCCACAGCGGCTTGCGGCTGTGCGTTTTGCCGGTCTTGCCAGGCGGCCACGCCTTGCACCACGTCACCTACGACGATGATGCTGGGGCTGCCCAGGCCGTTGTCGGCAATGCACTGGGGCAGATCTTTCAACAATGTGAGCGCATGGCGCTGCTGGGGCAAGCTTGCGTGCTGGATAACAGCCACGGGTGTGCTGCCGGGCAGGCCGACCAGCAAGTCTTCGGTAATGCGCTCCACGCTGCTCACGCCCATATAGATCACCAGGGTGAGCTTGGCTGCATGGGCGGTGGCGGCCAGTTGGCGCCAGTCGGGGCCGCTGTCACCGGGCTTGGCATGACCTGTCATGAAGAGCACGCCATGGGCACGATCGCGGTGGGTCAGCGGCGCGCCCAGGCTGGTTAGGCCCGCAAGGCCCGAGGTGATGCCGTTGATGACCTGTACTTCGATACCGGCCTGGCGCAGATGCTCCACCTCTTCGCCGCCGCGGCCAAAGATGAAGGGGTCGCCGCCCTTGAGGCGCACCACCTTCTCTCCCTCTTGCACGGCGGCAATCATCAGCTTTTCAATGAAAGCCTGGGGCGTGCTCTTGCAGCCTCCGCGCTTGCCCACGTAAACCATGCGCGCCTGCGGATTGGCGTGGGCGGTGATGGCATCGCTGACGAGATCGTCCACAAACAAGACCGTGGCTGCCGCAATGGCTTTGGCCGCCTTGATGGTGAGCAGCTCGGGGTCGCCCGGGCCGGCGCCTACCAGCGTGCATTGGCCGGGGTGAAGTGGGGTGTTGTTCGTGCTTGGCATGGCGGTCTCTGTGGGGCTTGCCTGTGGGGCGAAATTTTGTGTGCTCAGTCCGGGCAGCGGTGAAAGCTCTGCACCTGGGCCATGGCTTCGGCACCGGGCTGGTAAACAGCGCGGTGCATGGCCTGAATCTGGGCTATCTGTTGGGTAATCGGTGCGGGAATCGCCAGCGTGCCTGCCAGCATGGCTTCAATGCGCTGGGCCGTCTGGGCGGCGCTCAGCCCCAGGGGCAGTTCTGGCGCCGCAGGCTCGTCGCCCGCGGCTTGGCTGCTGAGCTGGCTGCTGTGAACCGCGCTGCGCTCAAAGCAGATCTGGCCGTCAATCAGGCCCAGGCTGGCGGGTTCGCGGTTGGGCGCTGCCACGGCTTCGCCTTCGGTTCCGCGCAGCAGTAGCGCATTGGCGCTGTGCAGAGCCAGGGTCTCGGCCATGGGATGGGCATAGTCGGGATGGGTGTAGCTGGCCAGCAGCAGGCTGCGCTGTGCCGCAACCGCTGTGCCCGGGCCGTACAAGGGATTGAGCAGTTTGACGATGCTGTGCGTGGGGTTGCGCAAGCCAATCTGGCGGCGCACCTGCAGCAAGCGCTCCAGCGAGGGCAGCAGATGGCGGGTCTGCATCCAGGCCATCTGACCTGCTGCGAGGGGAGCTGGTTTTTGCAGCACCGGCCAGCCCAGTTGCTGCCATACAGCACCTGTGCTGACCCGTTTGTCTTCGGTATCGCAACCGTGCACCAGTACCGGCAAGCCCTGGCGGGCTAGCAGCGCCGCCAGCAGCGGCACCAGATTGGGTAGCTTGCGCGCACCGTTATAGCTGGGTAGCACCACGACGGGGATTGCAGTCGAGGCTGAGGGCCAAGCCGGCAGACGCTGCTGCGTGGCATCCAGAAATCCGGCCAGCTCCTGGGCGCTTTCGCCCTTGAAGCGCATGGCGATGCAGAACGCGCCTAACTCTAGATCGCTGACTTGTCCGTCCAGCAGCTTGCCCATCAGGTCTGCGGCCTGCTCACGCGTAAGCGAGCGAGCACCCTTGGTGCCGCGGCCGATGTCCTTGATATAGGGGCTGATACTCATGATTTATGTAATTGTCCTCATAACGAACAAGTTTCATACGATGAAGTCGTTATAAGCAAATGACGTGCCAGGGCGTCACGCCATCGCGCTTGATACGCTTTGCCCAAACCTTTGGGTGGTCGCTGATTTTCATGGCAATTTGCTGCTAGCCGCAGCATGGATTCTTGGGTGTTGCTGGGGCGATAGCTTCGCAGCAACTGGACTTCTTTGCCGACACAGGCATAGGCATTGCAACTTGGATAGGCTGGCTACAGCAGGAAGATGCAGTAACGTCACTTGAGTCACAGCACGAAACTGCTGATGGCACTTGCAGTGGTGGATCAATCTCTGCAGGAGCGACCTTCCACTGCTGCCATGCCTCATTCAGTACCTGCCATGCCGAGTGCAAAAACAATATTGCGATGGCAAGTCCAACAATGATGTCCGGCCAGAAGCTTCCAGTGAATGCGACTAAGCTTGCAGCAAGGATCACGCTGCTATTGGCCACCAAGTCGTTACGAGAGCACAGCCAAGTTGAGCGCATGTTCAGGTCATCAGAACGGTGCGTGTACAGCAAAGCGAAGCAAATGCCATTGGCAATCAGTGCGAACAGCCCAATGGCCCCCATCCAGTCTGCAGCAGGTACTTCCTGCACCACGAGCTTGTGCATGGCATCAGCGACAACCACCAGTCCAAACAGGAGCATGAACACGCCTTTGAATAAGGCAGCGCCCGCTCTTGCCTTGAGGCTTCGATGCAGCACAAACAGCGTTACAGCATAAACAGAGGCGTCACCCAGCATGTCGAGGGAGTCCCCCAGCAGAGCGGTTGACTGGGCCATCAGACCGGCGATGAACTCCACAATGAAGCCCAGCGCATTGATCGCAAGAACGATGTAGAGAATCTTGCTCTGTTTGGCGCGCAACTGCGCCAACTCTCCTGCTTTGTTCTCACAGCAGCTATCCATCAGGAACTCCAAACATTAGAAAACGATTGATGGATAGACTAGGGCTTATAGGAACTATAAGGTCAAGCGCCGTGAGCAAATTGGCACTCACCATTGGAGATTTGGCGAAATCCACCCAGACCAAGACGGTCACGATTCGCTACTACGAGCAGATTGGCCTGCTTCCGGCCTCCAAACGAAATGAAGCTGGCTATCGCATCTATGACGAAGCCGATCGTGATCGATTGTTGTTCGTGAGACGCAGCCGGTACCTGGGATTCAGCCTCGACGACATTCGCGAACTGCTTGGGTTGGCAGACCAACGTGATGCGTCTTGCGCCTCGGTAGATGCCAAGGTTGCTCAACAGCTAGAGCAAGTCAAAGGACGCATTCGAGACCTGCAAGCGTTAGAGACCGAGCTTAACCGCCTGCTTTCCTGCTGCCACGGCGGGGTGATTGAGCAGTGCCGCATCATCGAATCCTTGAGTCACAGCTAACTGTTGCCGACACTCACTTTTACTTGTCTGTGTGCCTTGCGGCATCATGAGTGGTCCAACTTATCGAAATGGAGCCCTATGCGTACTTCTGTCACTTTGATTGCACTCGCTGTTTCCGCTTTTGCCTCTCATGCTGCATTGGCGCAGCCGGTGCGTGCCACTTGTGAAAGTAAACGTGCGGACATCTCACGCGACATTGAGCACGCCAAGGCTAAGGGCCAAGTGAGCCGAGTACAAGGACTTGAGAAGGCACTGCGCGAAAACCAGGCCCATTGCAGTGACGCAAAACTCGAGCGAGAGCACGCAGCACGAATTGCCGAACAGGAGAAGAAAGTGGAGAGGCGGCAACGTGATCTCGACGATGCGCGAGAAAAAGGCAAGGCCAGCAAGATTGCAGACCGTGAGGCCAAGCTGACCAAGGAAAAGGCTGAGCTTGAAAAACTACACAAGGGCGCACTATGAACGTGGCATGAGCCACCGGCTTTAGACGTATCTGAGAGCTGGCAGTGAACGTCGGCTCCTGGCGGTGAGCTCCGTTTCGCTCGTGACCCCGACAACAGTCACTGGGTGATTTGGAATTCACATCGGACGTCTGCTCTGGGGATTCATGTCGATCGCGCACTCCCGGGCAGATGCACCCGTCCAGTATTGATCCCAGGCTGACCGCTTCATGCTGGCAACAGCTGCTCAGTTCTTCTATGCCAATGTCTGCTGACGTCAATAGCAGACATTGGTTCGACGGTGCTTTCATCATTTGGCTCATTGCGCAATGGCGGTGGCAGCGGAAGGCTGGCGGGCCAGTGCGATGAAGGCCCTCACGTAGTCGATGGCGGTATCCGCCTCGCGTGCTCCCAGGAAGATCTGCTTGGCGATACCGCGCACGCCCAGCCGCACGGGCACCACGTCCATCTTGGCCGCGTACTCCTCGACTAGCCAGCGCGGCAGGGCGGCCACGCCGCGGCCGCTGGCCACCATCTGCAGCATGATGTCGGTGGTTTCGATGGCCTTGTGGCGCCTGGGCGTAACGCCGGCGGGCAACAGGAACTGGTTGTAGATGTCCAGGCGTTCGATGTCCACGGGGTAGCTGATGAGCACTTCCTGGGTCATTTGCTGTGGCTTCACGTAGGCCGCACCGGCCAGTGCATGGCCCCTGGCCACGACGAGCACCTGTTCGTAGTCGAACACCGACTCAAACTTCAGCCCCGGCTTGAACAGCGGGTCGGGCGTGACTAGCAGGTCGATCTCGTAGCCGAAGAGCGCGCCGATCCCGCCGAATTGGAATTTCTGCTTCACGTCCACATCGACGTCAGGCCATGCGGCCAGGTAGGGCGATACCACTTTGAGCAGCCACTGGTAGCAAGGGTGGCATTCCATGCCGATGCGCAGCGCTCCGCGCTCGCCTTGCGCGAACTGGCCCAAGCGCTCCTCGGCCAAGTCCAGTTGCGGCAACACCCGGTTCGCCACTGCCAGCAGGTACTGGCCGGCCTGCGTCAGACGCAGGCTGCGGCCTTCGCGCAGCCAGATGTCGGTGCCCAGTTGCTGCTCCAGTTTCTTCATGCTGTGGCTCAGGGCCGACTGGGTCAGGTTCAGCATGCCTGCGGCGGCCGTCAACGACCCTTGTTTTTCGACCTGCTGGACGATTCTGAGGTGGATGCGTTCAAGCATTTATATGATTCAATTTCATTGATTTATGAAATAAGACCATTTTACTTCATTGATTGCTGCCGCTAGCATCCACTCCCATGAAAGCAACCATGGCACATCCACTTCGCATCGTCGCTGTTTCTGGCGGGCTGCAACGCCCCTCCAAGGCTGCAACCCTGGCAAAGCATCTGCTGGATCAGATCGCCGACGAGTTCCCGTGCGAACAGCGGCTTGTCGAGCTGGGCCAGCTCGCACCGCAGCTTGCCGGCGCGGTCTGGCGTTCCCAGCTGCCCGACACGGTGGAGCAAGAGCTGGCTGCGGTCGAACAAGCAGACGTTCTGGTGGTGGCAACACCGGTCTACCGCGGCTCCTACACGGGACTGTTCAAGCACTTCTTCGACTTCATCCACCAGGACGCACTGGTCGACAAGCCGGTCTTGCTGGCTGCCACCGGCGGTAGCGAGCGCCATGCCCTGGTGATCGACCACCAGTTGCGGCCGCTGTTCAGCTTCTTCCAGGCACGCACCTTATCGCTGGGCGTCTACGCGACGGACCAGGATTTCGCCGGCTATCGCCTGCAGAACGAGGCCCTGTTGCAGCGGGCTCGGCTGGCGGTCCAAAGGGCATTGCCATTGGTCGAATTGGCGCGCCACGCGAGGCCCTCAGCGGCCGAGGCAGTGGTTGTGGCCAGAAACAAGAACCGTCTTTTCTCTCAAGAGTCAGCCCACTCCATCGCAATGAACAAAGAACCCGCCTTTCACCTAAAGAGCATCTGTTTCGATGAAAACTATCAACCATCTGACAACACGCGCGTCACCACCAACTTTGCCAACCTGGCCCGCGGAACAAGCCGGCAACAGAACCTGCGCAACACGCTGAGGATGATTGACAACCGCTTCAATGACCTGGCGCATTGGGACAATCCGACGGGAGATCGCTATGCGGTCGAGTTGGAGATCATCTCCGTCGAGATGAGCATCGATGCGAAGAGCAGCAATGCTGCATTTCCGCTGATCGAGATACTGAAAACCTGCATCCTCGACAAGAAAGCGAACAAGCGCATCGACGGCATCGCGGGGAACAATTTCTCCTCCTACCTGCGCGATTACGACTTCAGTGTGGTGCTTGCGGAATACAACGCCCATCGCGCGGAATTCGGCACACCTGACGATTTTGGCGATCTGCATGGAAAGCTGTTCCAGCAGTTTGCCAACTCGCGCCTTTACAAGGAACGCTTTGGCAAACCGCCCGTCATCTGCATCAGCGCCTCGACCAGTAAGACCTACCAGCGAACCGGAAACCAGCACCCGGTACTGGGTATCGAGTACCAGCAGAATGAACTGTCCTCCACCGACCAGTACTTCGCAAAAATGGGGATGCAGGTTCGATTTTTCATGCCGCCGAATGGCGTTGCGCCATTGGCCTTCTACTTCCTTGGTGACCTGCTGGGCGACT
This sequence comes from Comamonas aquatilis, assembly GCF_965139575.1. Classification (NCBI taxonomy): domain Bacteria; kingdom Pseudomonadati; phylum Pseudomonadota; class Betaproteobacteria; order Burkholderiales; family Comamonadaceae; genus Comamonas; species Comamonas aquatilis. The sequence goes on from NZ_CBCSIW010000014.1 coordinate 113,714, forward strand.
ACACGAACCTCGAGTTGATCGGCACCATCAGTACGATGGAAACCTTCCAGAGAATTTACCGCCCTGAAATCTATAACGCCAATTCTGCGGCCGGGAAAATCTACCAGCCGAGCCTGAAGCACCAGGATTACTCATTGACGCAGATTGTCTATGACCGGGAAGAGCGCAGCCAACTGGCCGTCAAGCAGGGGAAGTTTGCACAGGAGCACTTCATCAAACCGCACAAGAACGTTCTTGAACATTGGGCTGCCACCTGTGCGATCTGATCGTCTGATTGCGCACTCTGCTACCACGGCATGGCTCGCCAATCGGGCAAAACGGTCCCTGCATACGCTCACCCCACCCAACTTTGCTTTAAAGGAATTCTCTGATGTTTGAAACCTCCATCGCCGGCAGCCTGCCCAAGCCCGCCTGGCTGGCTGAAACCAACAAGCTCTGGCCCCAGTGGAGGGCCGAAGGCGATGAGCTTCTCCAGGCCAAGGCCGACGCGACCTTGCTGTGGATCAAGGCCCAGGAAGACGCGGGCCTTGACATCGTGTGCGACGGCGAGCAATCGCGCCAGCACTTCGTGCATGGTTTCCTGGAGCAGGTCGAGGGCATCGACTTCGAGCACAAGGTGAAGATGGGCATCCGCGACAACCGCTACGACGCGATGGTGCCGCAGGTGGTATCGGCCCTGCGCCTGAAGGGCCGCGTGCATGCCTTCGAGGCACAACTGGCGCGCGCGCACACGAGGAAGAAGCTGAAGTTCACCCTGCCCGGCCCGATGACCATCGTCGACACCGTGGCAGACCGTTTCTACGGCAGCGATGCCGAAGGAAGGGTCAAGATGGCCTTCGCCTTCGCCGAACTGCTCAACCAGGAGGCCCTGGCGCTTCAGGCCGACGGCGTAGACATCATCCAGTTCGACGAGCCCGCCTTCAATGTCTACATGAAGGATGCCGCCGACTGGGGTGTGCAGGCGCTCGAGCGCGCCGTGCAGGGCTTGAGCTGCACGACGGCGGTGCACATCTGCTACGGCTACGGCATCAAGGCCAATACCGACTGGAAGAGCACCTTGGGCGACGAATGGCGCCAGTACGAGACCGTGTTCCCCGCGCTGGCCCGCAGCAGCATCGACCAGGTGAGCCTGGAATGCATCCATTCCCATGTGCCGCCCGACCTGATGAAGCTGCTGGCCGGCAAGGATGTGATGGTCGGCGTGATCGATGTGGCCAGCGACGTGATCGAGACACCCGAGGAAGTGGCGGACACCATCGGTCGGGCGCTGGAGTTCGTTCCGAAGGAGCGCCTGTTCCCATGCACGAACTGCGGCCTTGCACCAATGGCTCGGAACGTTGCGTGGCGCAAGCTGCAAGCGCTGGCAGAAGGTACAAGGCTGGCGAAGGAGCGTTTGGTCACGGCGTGATGCCTACCCAGTCGCCGCGCCCAGCCATCATAGTCGCGCCGTCGGTTGCGCGTGCCCCGTGCGTACTGTATCAACCAGTTCCTCCGAGGTTGCTGGAAGTCTCAAGGACTATCGAACGTTATACATGGCCGCTATGTGCCAGTCTCTGGCCCGTCACGATTTTGGCGTGACAGGGTGCAACCGTTTCGCTGCAGATGTACATCCGAAATTGTGCTGAGGGTCGACAGTACCTGTGCAAGAGCCATGACAGCGGACTTCCAGAAATCCGTTGGGCTGCACTGACGATCACTGCCAGTTGTTCACCTGGAACCCGCCATTGGACAGCCGCCGGCATCGGTGCTGGGATGGCGGCCATGAATCGACCAGCTTTTCCTAGATAGCCGTGAGCTTCACGGAATTGTGCCTCTCGAACTCTACCGTTTCAATGACATAGCCTCGTCACGATGAATTCCTCCATGCAAGGATCCACAAAGCAGCGCGCGGCTATTGAACAGGCCATGACAAAGGCCGGTAGGCCGCTGACTCCGCAAGAGGTACGGGATTTGGCGCAAGCAACGTTACCAGGGCTGTGAATTGCGACCGTGTACCGAGCGCTCAAAGCGATGGCTGAAGAGGGTTTGCTGCATGAGGTTCATTTGCCCGAGCGCGCACCCATGTATGAGTGGCGCACCACGGCCATCATCATCATTTCCAGCGCACGGTTTGCCAGCGGGTTTTCGATGTGCGTGCCTGTCCCGGAAACTTAGCCGGTTTGGCACCCCCTGGATTTTTGGTCGATAGCCATGAAATTGCGCTTCATGGCCGCTGTGTTGATTTCCACCCAGAAGTGACCCACTAGCCCCCGGTGGGGATGCGGACAAAAACTTGGACTACCAGGAGGTAGTTCATGTACTCATACGCAGACAGGATTCGTGCAGTTGAGCTTTATATCAAGC
>NZ_CBCSIW010000015.1:0-46284 GCF_965139575.1 Comamonas aquatilis
ACATTCGAGCCGCAATCCTCAATCGGTTTACTGAACTGGGCTGCCCGCAGACGGTGGCTGTGGCGTAGCCACGTCTGGGGTTGGGGAAATCTGGCCTGGGGCTGATTTATGCAACAACGCCCTCAACGACTGGAAGCGGTCGTGGCGACCATCAAGTCCGTCCGTGCCTCTGTCGGTGCCAGTGTGCCCGTAGGCATCCGTGTGTCTCAGGGCAAGGTTAACGATTTCACTCACAAGTGGGCCGAGGGCGAGCAAGGTGCCGAGACCATCTTTGGCACGCTGGCCGCAGCAGGGGTGGATTACATCCACGTCACTGAGTTTGAAGCTTGGCAGCCTGCCTTTGGTACACATGGACCCACGCTGGTCCAACTGGCGCGCCGGTACGCTAAGGGCCCCGCGATCATTGCAAATGGTGGCTTGCATGATGCATCCCGGGCGCTGGACGTGCTGGAGCATGGCGCGGACATCATCGCTTTAGGGCGTGGCGCCCTTAGCAACCCGGATTGGCCCGCGAAGGTTCAGCAAGGCCTCGCACTGGAAGAATTCGACCGAAGCATCCTGGGCCCTATTGCGGACATCAAGGCATCAGAGCTGGCACAAGCGACTTGAGCAACTGTCACACGCAAAGCTGTACATCGCATACCCAGCTTTACGCTGCTTCTGCTTCGATGCTGCGCAAGACGCTCTCGGCGGCCTTTTTGACATGGGCCTCGCACAGTCTTGCTGCAGTATCGGCATCGCCTTGCTCAATGGCGGCAACGATGGCATCCAGCTCCTGCAGCGTTTGAGGCAAGCGTCCAGGCTGCGACATTGAGATACGGCGCAACACCGTCACTCGGTTGTTGAGCTGTTTGAGCATTTGGCCGGCCACCAAATTGCCGCAGCCGTCGATCAGGATGTCGTAGAACTGGTTTTTGAGCGTGAGGCGCATCGCGCCGTCGTCGCCCAGTTGAGCCAGATCGTCGAGCTTGGCGCGCAGGGCGGCCTTCTGGGCTGCAGTCGCATGCAAGGCGAATCCACGCCCAGCCAAGCTCTCCAAACTGGCGCGGACCTCATAGATGTCTCTTACTTCGGGCACCGAAATGCTGGTCACCTCTGGCCCCTTGTGCGGCACGATGGTGATCAAACCTTCCGCCTGAAGGTGCTGCAGTGCCTCGCGCAAGCAAGGGCGGCTCACATCCAAGCTCTCACACAGTTCGCGCTCGGATAGCTTTTGGCCAGGCGCAAATACGCCATCCAGGATGGCTGTTCGCAGCATATTGGTCGTCCGCTCGCGCAGGGACGTTTCTTCGCGGGGTACACGCAGCGTCTGAATCATGGTCGCATCCTACTTGGTTTGCATGCAATCTGATTGTCATACACGTGAATGTGTACTGGTGCAATACATGATTTCATTAATGTCATATTGTCTGACAATCTTAATAATTAGCTTTATCGACCGCTTGTCGCGGTGTTTTATCAAGGAGCTTTCATGACCCGTCCCTATGCACCTAAGAACCAGGCCCTGTTCGACCAAGGCTTGGCCACCCGCCGCGAAGTGCTCGGCCCTGAGTATGTGGATGCGTCGATCAAGAATGCGACCGACTTCAACATCGACATGCAGGAGCTGGTGACCCAATACTGCTGGGGCGATGTGTGGAACCGTCCGGGCCTGGAGCGTAAGACCCGCTCTTTCCTTAACCTGGCCATGATCACGGCCCTGAACCGTCCCCATGAACTCAAGCTGCATGTGCGTGGTGCCATCAATAACGGCCTGACCAAGGACGAAATCAAGGAGGTGTTCCTGCAGGCAGCGATCTATTGCGGCGTGCCAGCAGCCATCGATTCCTTCCGCGTCGCTTCGGAAGTGTTCAAAGAGATGGACATCTAAGGGGCCAATCATGAGACGTATCGGTTTTATCGGACTGGGAATGATGGGCTGCCCTATGGCCCACTTGCTGCACGGCGCTGGACACACCTTGGTGGTCCAGGATGCCAACCCGGACACCACCAATAGTTTTGCTGTCGAACATTCTGGTACGGTGGTGGCCGTCGCCGCGCAGGACTTTGCTGACTGTGACTCCGTCATCACCATGCTGCCCAACTCGGACATCGTGGATGCCGTGATTCAGAGCCTGCAGCTGCACCTGAAATCCGGAGCCTGCGTGATCGAGATGAGTTCGGCCGATCCCAACCGAACCCGCGCCCTGGCTACCCAGCTGGCACAACAGGGCGTGGGTCTGATCGACGCACCTGTCTCGGGCGGCGTCAAGAAAGCGGTCGCAGGGACGTTGGCCATCATGGTTGGCGGCGACCGGCAGGTGTTTGAGCAGCAAAAGTCCGTGCTGGAGTGCATGGGCAAGGCCATCTCCTATGTCGGACCTGTCGGTGCGGGCCATGCCCTCAAGGCTCTGAACAACTATGTCTCGGCAGCGGCGCTGCTTGCCACCGCCGAAGCCATTCACGTCGGCGCTGCGTTCGGCATCGATCCCGTAACCATCGTGGACGTGATCAATGCGTCCACCGGCAAGAACAACACCACTGAGAACAAGGCGCACCAGTTCATGCTGAACGGCGCCTTCAACTCCGGCTTTTCCCTGACCTTGCAGGCCAAGGATGTCGGCATTGCGGCTGCGTTGGGAGCTTCGATGCAGCTGCCCATGGATCTTGCGCAAAAGGTCTATGCAATGACAGCCGACGCGTCTAAGAAGCTGGGCGCTACGGCTGACCACACCGAACTCTACAAGTTCGTCGGCAACAACTAAACCTGCGCGCTCCCACGCGGGAGCTGCCTCTGTGCGAAGCGGTTGTTCAGCCACTTCGCCCTGGAACACACCATGAGTTTTCAACTAGTTTCCCTGTCCGGGCGGCAAGGGTATGGGCTGGTCTGCGACCGCCTTTTGTCCAACTTGGATGGTCCGTGCATCGATGTCAAGAATCCGGCCACTGGTGCGTTGGTCGCTCGCGTGCCCAAGGCCACGGCACAGGACACTCACGAAGCCGTCCAGGCCGCAGAGCGTGCCTGGCCTGAATGGAAGGCGCGAACCGCAGCAGACCGCAGCCGCGTGCTGGATGCATGGTTTGACCTGATCCAGGCCAATAGCGTGCGAATCGCGGAAACCATGGTGCTGGAGCAAGGCAAGCCCCTGGCCGAAGCAACCGCTGAAGTGACCTATGCCGCGAACTTCGTGAAGTTCTATGCAGAGGAAGCCACGCGGCTCTACGGGGAGGTCATCCCCTCGGCCGCCGGTGACCGTCGCAATCTAGTGGTACGCGAACCGGTCGGCGTGTGTGCCGCCATCACCCCGTGGAACTTCCCCGCGGCCATGGTGACCCGCAAGGCCGCCCCAGCGCTTGCGGCTGGTTGTACCATGGTGATCAAGCCGTCCGAGTTGACGCCGCTGACGGCGCTGCTGCTGGTGCAGCTGGCCCGCGAGGCAGGCGTACCTGCTGGGGCCCTCAACATCGTCGTGGGCGACGCATCGGACATTGGCCCCGTGCTCACCGGATCGCCTGTGGTGCGCATGCTCAGCTTCACAGGCTCCACGCGTGTGGGTCAGTTGCTGATGGAGCAATGCGCTCCAACTGTCAAGAAGCTTGGCCTGGAGCTGGGAGGAAATGCTCCCTTCATCGTTTTTGACGACGCAGACCTAGATGCAGCCGTCGAGGGGGCCATCGCTTCCAAGTTCCGCAATGCAGGCCAGACCTGTGTCTGTGCCAACCGGCTATTTGTGCAAAGCACGGTGTACGACGACTTTGCCAAGAGGCTTGCGTTACGGGTTGCACAGCTCAAGCCAGGGTTCGGCATGGAGCCTAGCGTCACACAAGGCCCGCTTATCAATGAGGCAGCCCGCGAGAAGGCCCTGGCCCACATTGCAGATGCGGTGGCCAAGGGGGCGATGGTCTCCGTTGGAGGCAAGGCAGTTGCTGGGCCTGGGTACTTCTTGGAGCCCACGGTACTGCTGAACGTGACGGCAGACATGCAGTGCATGCGGGAAGAGACGTTTGGCCCCGTCGCACCCCTGGTGAGCTTCGACACTGAGCAACAGGCCATCGATCTGGCCAATGCCACTGAGTTCGGCCTGGCCAGCTATTTCTATTCGCAGGACATCGCGCGGTGCTTCCGTGTAGCAGAGGCCATCGAGTCGGGGATGGTCGGCGTCAACACTGGTCTGATCTCAAGCGAAGTCGTGCCTTTTGGCGGGGTCAAGCAGTCGGGCATTGGTCGAGAAGGATCACGCCACGGACTCGATGAATACACCGAACTCAAGTACGTCTGCTTTGGCGGGCTCCGTACGCGCTGACGCATCCATACACCCATAACCAGGAGACAAATCCATGCGTTCTTTCACCAAAAAAGCTCTCGCGATTGCTTTGGCCGCGGCCTCATTGGCTGCAGCGGCCTTTCCCACCAAACCCATCACCATCATCGTGCCATACGCGGCAGGTGGCTCGACCGATGTGCTGGCACGGGTACTTGCGGAGGCTATGACTCGCGACCTCGGACAGCAGGTCATCGTGGAAAATGCCGGTGGCGCAGGCGGCACTATCGGCACCAGCCGCGTGACGCGTGCAGCCAATGATGGACACACCCTGCTGCTGCACAACATGGGCATCGCCACGGCTCCTGCTCTCTATAGCAAGCTCACTTTCGACGTGAAGAAGGACTTGGAGCCGGTGGCTTTGGCTGGCGATGTGCCCATGATCCTGGTGGCTAACAAAAAGTTCGCTCCTGCCAATCTCGCTGACTTCGTTAAACAGATGAAAGCCCATCCTGGCACAGTGAAGTTCTCGCATGCAGGCATTGGTGCTACATCCCATCTGTGTGCGATGCTGATCAACCAAACCCTTGGCACGACTGTGACCATGGTGCCGTACCGTGGGACGGGGCCTGCCTTGCAGGACCTGGTGGCAGGCAATGTGGATGTAATCTGTGATCAGCCGGTTGCGACCGGCCCGCACATCCAGGCGGGCATGCTGAAGGCTTATGCCATGGCCACCAAGGAGCGTGTTAGCACGATGCCAGACGTCCCCACATTCACCGAGTCCGGCATGCCAGGGTTTGAGCTGGCAGTGTGGCATGGCCTGTACGCCCCCAAAGGAACGCCATCCGCCGTCATAGAGCGCCTGAACAAAGCGACGCGTGTGGCTTTCAGTGAGCCTGCTCTGATCAAGCGCTTCAAGGATATGGGAGTCATGATTCCGCAAGGAGATCGACTGAAGCCCGAGGCCTTGCGCAAGCACACAGTGGTCGAAATTCAGCGATGGGACCCGGTGATCAAGGCTGCAGGAGCCAAGGCCGAGTAGCCGCCGGATCGAATGAAATCGGCATATCCGGCCAAACGTCTGGCTACACAGTGGATGGATTCACCTGCGGCCAGCGCTCTGGAGATTTCTTCTCGCTCGGCCAGAGACACCGTCAAGCGAGATCGGCGTCTTGCAGGTGGCCGAATGCCCCCGTCGCACTCAGGATGGTGTGAATGGAGGAGTGTGGTCGGTCAGACAGTTTGCCGATCTCGTGCAAGGTATCGCCAGCTTCCCAGCGATCCCATATCAGGGCTTTCTGGGCTTCGGTGTAGTAAATCCGCGGTCTTTGCTTCATGCCAGTACTCCTTAGTCATTGTGTTGCATTGACCGGTTGAATCCGCCGTCGAAAGCACAACTTGAATGCATGCAAAAACGTTCACTTGGTCGAGTCAGTCTCCGGGCGCAGCTTTGAGGTGTGGAGCGGACCTGCAAGGACGATTCAGTGCTATGACTGCTTTGGTAGCAGCCGTCATCGACCTTGTTGAGTTAACCGGCTGCAACCAGCCTGAAGCTGCTTACCGTGGGATTGTCCTCACCGGCTGCCCATGGCCGATAGCGTGAGCGCATGAATGCACCAGGAGGCAGACATTCTGAGGCGTGAGCTAGACCGGAAAAGTCAGCTGTCAGTGAGGTCGGCGAACTGGGGCTACCGGCCAGTAGCAGTCCTTGGAATTGCTCCTGCAAGGGACTGCTTCTGGCTATGTGAGCGGTCTGTCGCTGGGTGGCAGACTTGATGGGGCAGCGCGATAAACCGAGGGCACCCATCAGCGGTCCTTCGTATCGGCTATCGGTCGATCCTGAGCACTCGCTCACTTACTGCTTGCCAATGACTGCTTCAAGCGTCAAATAGCTGTCAACGGTTCTGATTCAAAAGCGCTATGCAACAACTCCAGGAAATCGGGCGCTGATGGAAGGTTGGCCGGGCCAAGGCGTCGCACTTCGACAGCTGGAGTCCACGAGTTCATGACCGCGGCCCCTTTAAGCGCGGTCAGCGAATCGATGGTGATCTCCTCAAAACGCTGCGGAACTCCCAGGCGCTCCAGCTGGCGCATCACGATGGACATCGTCGTTCCACGCAGCATTTTTGCCTTTGGCCACACAACGCCCTTGCCATCCCAGAAGACCAGATTCCAGATGCTCGCCTCACTCAGTCGCCCTTGGTTGTCGATGAACGCGGCATCATCAAAACCATGTTCAACGGCCTTGCGCTGAAACCATGTTTTTGCAATCTCCCCAACATGCTTGATTTCGGGAACGACTCTCTCGTAGTTCACGATATCCAGCGCCAACGGTCCCTGCGGGCCACTGGATGGCGGCGATGTTCGCACGAGCATGTGCAGCGGCGCATCATTGCCGGGAGGCGTGAACTCGCCCGCTGACGAATAGATGGTTGTGGTCAAGGAGAAGTCTCCGTCATTTCTGGTCTTCAGTGCAGACGCCAGATAGCTTTTGACCGCCTCATCGGTCAAGGCGCAGCCGAACATGGCCAGTGAAGCCGCATGCAAGCGCTGCAGGTGCAAATCCATGCCCCGCACTTTGCCTTCCCTCACCTGTAGGGCGGTGAAGTGGGCATATCCTGCGAAAGCCAGCGGCCCCAATGCCTCTGACGTTGCAGGACGCCCATTGCGCTGCACGGTTGCTTCATTGAAAGGTCGGTTGCTCATATCTGTCATCTTCAACTCCGTTGCTGGTGAAGTTCGGAGGTTAAACTTTGACAGCACTGTTAAGGTCAAGTGTTTTTTGAAAGGATGAGCAAATGCGGATTGGAGAGCTGGCTCGACGCAGCGGCGTCAGTGAACGTATGTTGCGCTACTACGAGCAGCAAGGGCTATTGCGACCTGCCCGCACCGAAGCGCGCTATCGCGACTATGGAGAGGCAGAGCTTTTGGCGGCGATGCGTATTCGCCAGCTCAATGAATCAGGGCTGAAATTGAATGCAATCCGCATTCTGTTGCCCTGCATGGTTGACGGCCCTGCGACCTTTGAGCCTTGCGACGAAATCCGCTCCGTTCTTACTGACGAGCTGAGTCAGCTTGAGAGAAAGCTTCATGATTTGAGAGAGAGTCGGGATATTGTGGTTGGCTACCTGGCATCGTTGGAACGGGCTGGACTCTAAAGTGTGGGACTCGGATGGTGCAAGTGGGAACGACGCGATTTCCTGTTGATCGGCATGCGCCATGCGTCAGCAGATATGACGATCCGGTCATCGTCATCTGCGAGAGGTGACGTTGAGCTGGGTAAATTCAGCGACGGCAGTTGGTCGGTCTCTGTCCGTCGCTGGGCGCCATAGCGAACGCTCGCCGGGATTGGTTAGCAGTGAAGTACCACGTTGAAGCCTTCTCGCGACGATGGCTCAACAAAATGCCTTGTGATCTGTTCAAACTGCTCATCCGTTGTCTGAAATGGATGAGCGCCAGATAAATTCCGAAGTCGTAAACGCTGCTTGCATTCTTCTTCCGGTACATCGAGAAAGTGCAGGTAATGAAACGCTCCTGCCTTTTCAAAAATACTGCGTCCCCATGCCCTTGCATTGAGAGTATTGAAAGGGAAGTCCAGCACGACGGAGGTTCCTGAACTCAGAAGGTCAACGATATGCACCTCCATGGCTGCTCGCAGTCGGCTCGAGAGTCTGACGTAGTCCGAGATCGTTTGAAGCTCATCGGGATAGAGCTGGGACAACCAACCGTCCTCGCTAATGAGAACTGTCTGTGGATTGGATGCGAGTTGTTTGGCAAGTGTGGATTTGCCCGCAGCAATCTTTCCGCTGATGAGGTGAAGCGATCCGATCACGGATTGGTTGGCACCAGCTTGTTCCGCATGGGTGAAGTCCATTCTTCCATCTCCTTTAAGGTGCCCCGGAGACGGAAAACCCACCTCCAGGGTGGGTTGCATGGCTGCGAGGTCGCGAGCTATCCCACCTTCAATGTGAAGATGGAAATAATTCGCTGGTGAACATGGCAAGCCATAGAAGTATGCTAGCAGAACAGGAAGGCAATACTCAGTCGGAAGGGGCTGATCTTTGCCCATTTCAGCGACGCCATGTGACCTATAGCCGTTGTTCACGCATTACGAGAAGAAGGTGCTGACGATCAACAGAACACGCGTCACTGCGATCCACTAGCTGCACCCAACAGGACGCCAAAAATGATCAAGAGTCCGCCGAAGGCTCGGTCAATCCAGTGGCGCACGCTGAGCAAACGGTCACGCATGGTCCCTGCCGAGAAGCAGAGCGCCAGCAACGAAAACCATGCCATGTGTGCCATAGCAATGAAAAGCCCATAGCCCACTTGCACGCTCACAGGTGTACCTGGGCGCACCACCTGCATGAAAAGACTCACGATAAATACCGTGGTCTTGGGATTCATAGCATTGGTCAGAAATCCGATCCGCAGGGCTGCAAGGTCTGACATCGGTGCCATTCTCTTATCGTGCAAGTCGCCTACTGACTTGGATCTGAGCATCTTCACACCCAGATAGATCAGATAGGCCGCCCCCAACCATTTGATGGCATTGAACAACCACAGAGACTGCTGGATCAGAAGACCCACGCCCAACAACGTGTAGGTGACATGGATCAGTACCCCGAGCCCGATTCCCAGGGCCGTCAGTACACCGGCACGTCGGGAAAGTAGCAGGCTATTGCGGGTAACCATCGCAAAGTCAGGTCCAGGACTTGCTACGGCGAGCAAAGTGATTGTGATAACAGCTATCAGTTCAGTCATTCAGAGTAAATTCGTAGGAACACAGATATGACCAATCCTATTGACCTTCGAAGTAGATGAATAACGATGTTTTCTGACAAAGTTGGTGAGTCTAATTCACTATTAAATGATTCGCGATTGCCTTCCCTCCTCGCACTGCGCTGCTTTGAAGCCGCAGCACGGCTAGAACATTTCAGTCGGGCTGCTGATGAATTGCATCTGACGCATGGAGCGGTCAGTCGAGCCGTGCGTCTGCTTGAAGATGAATTAGGTGTGGCCCTCTTTGAACGTCGCAGCCGACGGGTTCATCTAACGAGCGCGGGGCGTACTCTCGCTCAAGCGGTCACTGGTGGTTTTAACCTCATGCGAAACGCGGTCAGCGAGTTGCGCGCCAGCGCACAACGAGAGCGACGCTGGGTCCTTTCTTGCGAGCCCACGCTACTCATGCGTTGGCTCATTCCACGGTGGCCAGACTTCCAAGCACGCCATCCAGAAATCGACGTCCATCTCGTTGCAGGAGGAGGGCCATTTTCGTTCGCCAACGGTATCGACCTCGCCATCCGTCGGGACGATTTCGTGTGGCCTTCGAACTATCACTCTCACGCACTCTTTGCGGAAAGAGTCGGGCCGGTCTGCCGCCCCGACAAAGTGACAACGTGGTGTACCGGAAAGGGGAGCAAGGCAACGCTCGGCCCCAACGCATATTTCCTGCACACGCGCACTCGGCCGGATGCATGGAAAAACTGGGCAACTGCCACGAACAGAACCTTGGCCGTTGAAACAGGACAAAGCTTCGAGCACTTTTACTTTAGCCTTCAAGCGGCGGTTGCGGGCCTTGGTGTCGCTATCGGCTCTTGGCACATGGTTCGGGACGATCTCGACAATGGCGTGCTGGCTGCTCCATGGGGCTTTGTAGAAGACGGTTCACACTACTGCCTCTTTTCGCCGAATTCTTTATGTGACCACAGTCCCCAGGCATCATTGCTTGAATGGCTCAAGGAAATGGCGAAAAAACACCCGTCTGAAATGCCGGGGCAGGTAACCAGGTAAATATGACGGTTCTTGACCGGTCGCAGGCCCTCGCCAACGACCGCTAACCGGCATGCAAACTCGCAACCAAACCTCGTCCATATTGTCCAGTGTCGAGCGACCGCTCCCGCAGAGAGCAGACGCTGGCTAATGATCTCGCTGCGACTGCAATGGGTCGTCAGCACCAATTCGCTGCTTACGAGAGCTGCCGTTCAGGTTGCCTGGCGAGTTGTGATTCGGCAAGTTTCCGGTTTGAGGTGTACAGCGGACGCCTGTCTAGATAGCGGATCAACGTCTGGTATCGGCGGCAGCGGTCACAGGCTTGCCAAATCTCATCGGCTGAAACCAGCATATAGCGCCACTTCGTGCTGGTCGCCGATAGCTCTCTTTCGAACGATTACCTGTCCACAAGTCGAATGAAGAATGTCAGGGCGTACATTGAACTCGTGCTGCCGGCCATGAGCCGCTCTTCGAGGCTGGTAGCTATGCTTCCATGTCTTGCCCCTGACTAATGGCACTTTAATCGTGACTTTTTACATGCTGAACCTGATATTTCTTTCCAGAATTTCGAGGCAGTCGCGTAGGAGCAGGACTTGTACGTTATCTATTTTCGCAGTGTTAGCCAAAATGCTAACAAAGACAAAAAAGCTAACGTAGCTCAACGATGCAGGAAGATTAGGTAATTTCCCAATTTAGCAAAATACATAACTTGAGCTGTCGCGGATGCCCTGCCCAGCGGCTCAGCCGTCTATGGCCGAGTGGCAAGGGCACATTGTTAGATCCGATCCAATCTTGACCACCAGCTGGTCAGTTTTTGGTTAGCACTAACAGTCGCCAAGGCTACTTCCTTTCGCGGCGGGCCTGCACAGACGTCCACCAAGCGCCAAGCACATTAATATCCGCTTCCATCTCCTCGGGCGAGGGCAGCGGAGCATTCGCAACGTATGCACCGTCATGACCTGTGTAGTTTGAGCACTTTGACATCCACACAGTAATTGCCGTTACGTCTTCGCTCTCAACCGAGACCCTCTTCAATCGACTGGTCTCTATGCCCTTACCGAGTCCAAGCACCACATCATTGAGCAATACCTCTTCTACCTCATGTTTCCAAGTCATGCGAAGGTCGTTGTAGATATCTTGCGCGAGGAGCTTATATCCCGCGTTATCGCCCGTCTTGTGCCCGTGCACACTCCAGCTAGCTTGGCTCGTAGCACGCCAACGCGCTGAGCGACAGTCGCCCCTGCAAATGGACGCGCGTCCTCAACAACACAGAATCCCTCTGATGTCTGACTCAACGTGAGCGCCTTTGGTGCAATGCGACAAGCCCACTGACCGGTCTACGCGGCAGCGGTCATTGATCCACCAAAATGGGATGATGGCAGCCAGCCTCTAACAGACACTCTGCCTTTTTAACGAATGAAAAATTACCTCAATCCTTTGAAGATGAGATCTTTTTTTTGCTGGCCCAGACGATAGTTAAGTTGGCAAAAATGAGGAGTGCGGGAGTTTAAGTAGTTGTTTTACTTGAGCTGGTGTCGTGTTTACGACTTTAGTTCGACAGGGGGGTGTAAGTGATGCACTGGAAGGCGCATGGATGCTAGGCCTGTGTTTACGACATTAATTAGCCGGAATATGTAGCGACAACTGCAGTTTGTCCTCGAACCAAAGCCGCAACCCCAGGGTTGCGGCTTTTTCGTTGGCGGGCTTGCACTATCGGTTTTTCTATTGACTTGGCTCAATACCGGCCTGGCCCAGGCGCGGCACAGTGAGCAACTTATGTTCACTCTGCCCTCCATGTCTCAGCTGGCATCCCGTTTTGGTCAGCCAGAATCGTTTGCTGCAGGCTCATGGCTGAGACTGCGCCGTCAAACCATTGATCATGTGCTCTATCTCGACACGGGCAGCGTGCTGCTCGGCGTGGAGCAGGAGTCGGTGCTGCGCCACCAGCTGGGGCAGCTGACGGGGCCGGCCTGGCTGGATGCCGCATTTGCCTTGCTGGGAAAATCCTCGTGCCTGGACATGCAGGCGCTTGGCGAAGGCCGTCTGTTCGTGATTCCGCTGGAGAAGTTCCACCAGGCTGTGGCCGAAATGCCCGGAGCCGCACAGCAGCTGCTTAAGGACCTGGCCAGCGCCTATTGCTCGCAAGCCGAGCTGGCCGTGAGCCGCCTGGCCCAGGATGCCGAAGCCCGCTGTGCCCAGTGGCTGCTGCACCATGCCACGCCCCATGTCGAAGGTGGGCTGCGGGTCATACTCCACTCCAGAAAGCGGCTGATTGCTGCCCAGCTGGGCATTGCCCCTGAGACTTTTTCACGCGTGCTGCGCCAGTTGCGCGAGCATGGGCTGATTGCGGGGCGGGGTAATGTCATCGACCTGCCGCAACCGGGTGCGCTGAAAAGGCTGGCGGTCGCCTGATAAAATTGTAAGAACGTGTTTGCGATGTTTATGCAGCCGCGCCGAGGCGAACGCAAACCAGCTCAAGTATTGCCATACGCAATCAATGTCAGCTTGAAGGCATAGCCCGAGAAGAGGCGGTGCACGACCCAAGCGCTCTGGGGTTCTTCCTGTTGGGCAACGCGAGGGGGCTCTCTATATTGAGTTCTCATGTCGCAAGGCACTCCATCTCTTCCCTCCCATCCGCCCTGGGTCGCCCCGGAGTCGCAGGATGCAGCGGCAACAGACCGATTGTTGCCCTGGAGCCGCCGTGGGCCCGGCCCGATGCTGCGCGGCATGGTGCTGCTGGTAGCGGTTACCTTGCTGGTGGTCAGCGGCGGCTTGGCGACATGGTTGGTGTATTCCATGAGGCAGGCTGCGCTGGAGGAAGCTCTGCCCATGCGTACGCAGGCGCTGGAGCAGATTTCCCGCAATCTGGCCTTCAGGGTGGAGCAGCAGCAAAGACCGCTGCTGGCCCTGGCAGCCCTGATGGCGGAGCACATTCAGGACTCCCGCGAGGCGCAGGAGGCTCTGCTGACGCAGGCCACCTCCATGGCCCGTCTCTATGAAAAAGTACAGCTGGCAGATAGCAAAGGCCAGCTGCTGCTCAATCTGAGCGCAGCCCGTGCTCAGCCTTTGCCGGCCTTGCCTGAGCCGGTGCGCGATGTGCTCAGGCGCGGGCTGCTGGAGGGCAAGCCGCTGGTGCAAGCCTGGATACACAGCGAAGAGGCCGGCTCTCTACTGGAGCTGCAACATGTGGTGGCCATACGCGACAAGCAGGGAGCGCTGCTTGGCGTGCTGGGCGGGAGCAGCAAGGTCTCGGCCCAGACCTTGCTGCCTTTCGAGGCGGATGCATCGGGCAAGGCGTCCAGACTGTTTCTGTACGCCAAGGATGGCCGGTTGCTGGCCCACAGCACCCGTACCCGCTGGCAGCTGGGTATTCCCGAGAGCGGTGTGACCGAGAACATAGACCCCGCCTGGCTGACGGCAGCCCAGTCCGGCGCCGTCAGCGAGCGCAACGGTGCACAGCTCTGGAGTGCCGTGCCTCTGCCCTGGACCCAGTGGGTGCTGGTGCAGATCTCCGATGCCAAGGAGTGGGCTCCGCATCTTGGCAAAACAGAGTATTTGATGATTGCGCTGGTGCTGGTGGCGGTCGCGGTGATGCTGGGCCTGCTGCTGTCGCTGATGGCACATCCGCTGACGGATCTGTATCGCCGCGCCGATAGGGCGCTGGGCCGCGGTGTGGTGGATGTGGCCGATCCCCAGGTGCGCGGTGCCAACTGGTGGCAGCGCCTGTCCGAACATGATTGGGGCGAGGCCCGCACCTTGCGCACTGCGATACAGGCACTGGGCCAAGGGCAGGAAGGGCACAAAGAGCGTGAGTTGCAACTGCAGATGCAGCTGCAGACCTTGATGGACTATGCGCCCGTGGGTCTGGTCGTGACGCACGGCGAGCTGGTGCAGCGGGTGGGCATGCAGGCGGCGCGCGTTCTGGGCTACACGCCCAAGGAGCTGCAGGGCATGCCCATCCGCAGGCTGTGCGCTTCTACACAAAGTTATGAAGAGTTGATGAACCGGGTCAGCCGGGACCTGGATCTCTACGGCCAATTTGATAGCGAGACCTGCTTGCTGCGTAAGGACAAGAGCCCGGTCTGGGTGCGAATTCACGGCCAAAGCATGCAGCGCCTGCGCCGCAGCTGGGAAGCGCCCAGACGAGACAGTAACGAGGATTTTCTGGTCTGGGAGGTGGAGGATGTGACCACCCAGCGCCTGATGCGTGAGCAGTCCAGCTGGAAAGCCATGCACGATACCTTGACGCATTTGCCCAACCGGGCCGCGTTTGCACTGCGCCTCAAGGACTGGCTGCTGGAGAGCGCTGCCATGCCGCGCGAAAGCGTTTCGCTGGATCTGGCCGGCAGCGAGACCGAGGCCGTCTTGGCCCCGGAAGGGCAGGCCGGCGTGGTGCTCTATCTGGATCTGGATCATTTCGCCCAAGTCAACCGGCAGGGCGGTCGGCAGGCGGGCGATGAGGTGCTGGCGCATATCGCCCGTTTGATCGAAGCTTCGGTGCGCCCCCAGGGCTGGGTGGCTCGGGTCGGTGGTGATGAATTTGCGGTGTTGCTGCCCGGTTTTTCTCAGGAGCAGGGCATGCGGGTGGCGCAGCTGCTGTGCATGGCCGTACAGGACTGGGAGGGTTCTTACGAGGGCCAGCGCTATATGCTGGGTGCAAGCATAGGCCTGCTGGCGCTGGACTCCAGGCAGCACACCGTGGCATCGGCCTTGAAGGCGGTGGACATGGCCTGCTACGCTGCCAAGCGCAAAGGCAGAAACCGCGTGGAAGTCATGACAGTTTCGACCTGAGTGCATGCAAGCGCGTGTGATCACTCGCACAGCGATGGCATTGTTGCCGATGAAAGGGCAATCCCTTGGCTGTGCAATACCGGGTGCTGGGTTACGCTCGCCTCTTCCTTTTGTATACAAAACCAGTGATGGCTGCCTTGACCCCTGTGTGGGCCCATGCAGTGTTGGCCTATGCGCGACCAAACCCTGTT
Organism: Comamonas aquatilis; assembly: GCF_965139575.1. Taxonomy (NCBI): domain Bacteria; kingdom Pseudomonadati; phylum Pseudomonadota; class Betaproteobacteria; order Burkholderiales; family Comamonadaceae; genus Comamonas; species Comamonas aquatilis. The sequence goes on from NZ_CBCSIW010000015.1 coordinate 14,999, forward strand.
TGACAAGATAGATCTGCACCTGATTCGGGTGCTGCACATGGTGCTGACCGAGCGCAGCGTCTCGCGTGCGGCGCTGAAGCTGGGCATGCACCAGCCGGCGGTCTCGGCGGCCCTGCGGCGGTTGCGCGAGTTGTCGGGAGATGCCCTGCTGGTTCGTTCCGGCACGCAGATGCAGCCTACCGAGGTGGGGCAGCACATGGTGCAACCGGCCGCCGACATACTGCGTGCGGCAGAAAGCCTGTTCAGCGATGCGCGCCAGTTCGATCCGCGCACGGCCACGCGCACTTTTCGCATTGCTGCCAGCGACTATCTGGACCCGCAGTTTCTGCCCCGGCTGGTGGCCACGCTCAAGAAGGAGGCGCCTCAATGCCCGGTCGATATCCTGCCCCTGAGTGCCGAGGCCCATTACGAAGGACAGCTGGCCCAGGGCGAGGTGGATGTGGTGATAGGCAACTGGCCGCAGCCGCCCCAGGGACTGCACATGGCTCGCCTGTTCGAGGATGACGTGGTCTGCCTGGTCAGCCCCAGGCATCCTGCCGTGCGTCGGGGCTGGGATGTGTCTCAGTGGCTGGAGGCCGAGCACATCGCTCCCACGCCCACCTATCCGGGCGCGCGCGGCGTGATTGACGAGGAGCTGGCCGCTCTGGGCATGCAGCGCCATATCGTGGCGCGCTGTGCGCACTTCAGTCTGATACCGGACATGGTGGCATCAAGCTTGCTTGTGCTTACCTCTGGCCGGTTGTTCTGCGAGCGCTTTTGCGAGCGTCTGCCGCTGGTCATCCTTCCCTGTCCCGTACCGTTGCCGCCGCTGGGCTATTACCAGCTGTGGCACGCCCGCTCCCACACCGGAGCCGCCACGCGCTGGCTGCGGGAAATTGTCAAAAACGTGGCGCAAACACTGCGAAATCAATAGCTTGCTACGTAGGCCCATAAAGAGCAGAGAGCTTGTTTGAGTCAATTTGTTATTTAAATTGAGAGACAATCCAGCGATGAATCCCCCCCAAACAAACTCCTCTTCAGCGGAGGCGCCTGCACGCCTGCAGCTGGAAGGTATTACCAAGCGATACCCGGCTGTGGTTGCCAATAATGGGGTATCGTTGAAAGTGCGCCCCGGCGAGGTGCACGCCATCCTGGGTGAGAACGGCGCTGGCAAGTCCACGCTGATGAAAATCATCTACGGAGCGGTCAAGCCCGACGAGGGCCGCATTTTTGTGGACGGCAAGCCCGTCCAGATCCGCAATCCGCAAGAAGCCCGCCAATACGGCATTGCCATGGTGTTCCAGCACTTCAGCCTGTTCGATACGCTGACCGTGGCCGAGAACGTCTGGCTGGGCCTGGATAAAAGCATTCCCCTGCTCAAGGTGATCGAACGCATAGAAGCCACGGCCCGTGACTACGGTCTGGAAGTCGATCCCCATCGCCCCGTGCACACCCTGTCCGTGGGTGAGATGCAGCGCGTTGAAATCATTCGCGCCCTGCTGACCAATCCGCGCGTGCTGATTCTGGACGAGCCCACCTCGGTGCTCACGCCCCAGGCGGTGGAAAAGCTGTTTGTGGTGCTGCGCCGTCTGGCAGCCGAGGGCTGCTCCATTCTCTACATCAGCCACAAGCTGCATGAAATCCGCTCGCTGTGCACGGCCTGCACGGTGCTACGCGGCGGTGTGGTCACCGGCGAGTGCAATCCGGCCCAGGAGACCAATGCATCGCTGTCGCGCATGATGATTGGCTCGGAGCCGCCGGAACTCAAGCACCGCGAGGCCCAGGTGGGCGAGGCGGTGTTGCGGGTGCAAGGCCTGTCGCTCAAGAGCCAGGACCCGTTTGGTGTGGATTTGCAGGAGATCGCGCTGCAGGTGTGCTCCGGCGAAGTCATAGGCATTGCCGGCGTGTCCGGCAACGGCCAAAAAGAGTTGATGTACGCGCTTTCGGGGGAAGACACTCGCTCGAGCCCCGAGATGGTGCAGGTCCTGGGCAAGGGCGTGGGCCGCATGGGGCCTGGCCGTCGCCGTACGCTGGGTCTGCATTTTGTGCCCGAAGAGCGCTTGGGGCGCGGTGCCGTGCCCAGCATGGGTCTGGCGCACAACCTGCTGCTGACCCGCAAGACCTCGCTGGGCAAGGGCGGTTGGATTCGCCTGGGCCAGCTTAAGGAGCAGGCGGCGGACATCATTCGCCGCTTCAACGTCAAGGCCGGCGGCCCGGACGCTGCTGCGCAGTCTCTGTCCGGCGGCAATCTGCAGAAATTCATCGTGGGCCGCGAGATCGATGCCAAGCCCAGGCTGCTCATCATCTCCCAGCCTACCTGGGGGGTGGATGTGGGCGCTGCGGCGCAGATCCGGGGCGAGATTCTGGCACTGCGTGATGCAGGCTGTGCGGTGCTGGTGCTCAGCGAGGAGTTGGACGAATTGTTTGAAATCTGTGACCGCCTGCATGTGGTGGCCAAGGGCCGGCTGAGCCCATCGGTGGCGCGGGCGGACGCCACGGTGCAGCAAATTGGCGAATGGATGAGTGGTCTGTGGGAGGGCGCTGCCGCCCCGTCCACCGCCAAGGGAGGCGCCCATGTTTAAGCTGGAACAACGCCCCCAGGTTTCCAGGTTCTGGACCTATGGCTCGCCCATACTCGCGCTGCTGATCACCGTGCTGATCGGTGTGGGCCTGTTCATCTTGCTGGGCAAGGACCCGGTCAAGGGCTTGCAGGCCTTCTTCTGGGAGCCCATCAAATCCGGCTATGCGCTGGGCGAGCTGGCCATGAAGGCCACGCCGCTGCTGCTGATCGCGCTGGGGCTGGCCGTGTGCTTTCGCTCCAATGTCTGGAATATCGGCGCCGAAGGTCAGTTCGTGATCGGCGCGGTGGCCGCCGGCGGCATGGCCTTGCTGGCGGACAAGACCACCGGCCCCTGGATTGTTCCTGCCATCTTGATAGCAGGTGTCCTCGGCGGCATGGCCTGGGCGGGCATTGTGGCCTTGTTGCGCGACCGCTTCAATGCCAATGAGATTCTGGTCAGCCTGATGCTGGTCTATGTGGCGACGCTGACGCTGGGCTACCTGGTCTACGGTCCCTGGAAGGACCCCATGGGCTACAACTTCCCGCAGTCCAAGACTTTTGAGCGTGTCACGCAGATCCCCAAGCTGGTGCAGGGCATGCGCATGAATATCGGCGTCATCATCGCGCTGGCAGGCTCGGCCCTGCTCTGGATTTTCCTGTTCCGCACCCGTGCCGGCTTTGCGCTGCAAGTGGGCGGTCTGGCACCGGCCGCTGCGCGCTATGCAGGCTTTTCCTCGCGCAAGGCGCTGTGGATGGCCTTGCTGATCTCCGGTGGTGCAGCCGGCCTTGCCGGCGCACTGGAAGTGGCCGGCCCTCTGGGCCAGCTCACGCCTTATGTGCCTGCAGGCTACGGTTTTGCGGCCATCATCGTGGCCTTTGTCGGTCGCCTGCACCCGGTAGGCATGATTTTCTCGGCCATTCTCATGAGCATGTTTTATATCGGTGGTGAGCTGGCGCAGTCGCGTCTGGGCCTGCCCAAGGCGCTGACCGGCGTGTTCCAGGGCTTGCTGCTGTTCACGCTGCTGGCATGCGACACGCTGGTGGTCTACCGCATCCGCAGGGTGGGGCAGAAGATCGGTGCGGCTGTATCTGCTGTGAAGGGCGCCTGAAGATGGAATCCTATGCACTGCTTTTGGGCTCCACGCTGAGCGCAGGTACGGTTTTGGCGCTGGCCGCGCTGGGGCTGCTGATCAATGAAAAGTCCGGCATCGTCAACCTCGGTGCCGAAGGCATGATGCTGTGCGCCGCGATTGCGGGCTTTGCCGTCACTGTGCACACAGGCAATACCTGGATTGGCTTTGGTGCCGGCATGCTGGCCGGCGCCTTGCTGGCGGCCATCTTCGGCATTCTGGTCATCTGGCTCAATACCAACCAGTACGCCACGGGTCTGGCGCTGTCGCTGTTCGGCGCAGGCTTTTCGGCCTTTGTGGGCCTGGGTTATGTGCAGGCCAAGCTGCCCGAGCTGCCCAAGTACTCCATTCCCGGGCTGGCCGATCTGCCCGTGGTCGGTCCGGCGCTGTTCACGCTGCACCCTCTGGTCTACGCAACAATTGCGCTGGCGGCCGTCATGGTCTGGTTTCTATACCGCACCCGCGCCGGTCTGGTCTTGCGCGCGGTGGGTGAGTCGCCTTCTTCGGCCCATGCCCTGGGCTACCCCGTGCGCCGCATCCGCCTGATGGCCGTGATGTTTGGCGGTGCCATGTGCGGCCTGGCCGGTGCTTTCATCTCCGTGGTCTATACGCCGCTGTGGGTGGAGGGCATGGTCTCCGGCCGCGGCTGGATCGCGCTGGCGCTGACGACCTTTGCCACCTGGCGCCCCGCCCGCGTGCTGCTGGGTGCTTACCTGTTCGGCGGCGTGACCATGCTGCAGTTCCACCTGCAGGCCACGGGCGTGCAAATGCCCAGCCAGGTGCTGTCCATGCTGCCGTATCTGGCGACCATCGTGGTGCTGGTGCTGATCTCACGCAATCCCACCTGGATTCGTGCGAACATGCCGGCCTCTTTGGGCAAGCCTTTCTATCCGGGCGCCTAGCCCTGTTCCATTCCAATAACGACGTGTGAGGACCTCCTAATGACCACCAAGCGTGCCCTGATCAAGATGATTGGCCTGTCGGCCGTCTCGCTGGCAGCCCTGACGGCCTGCGGCAAGAAGGACGAAGCGCCTGCTGCAGCTCCGGCTGCGGCGCCTGCCGCTGCCCCTGCGGCAGACAAGCTCAAGATCGGCTTCATGTATGTCAGCCCCATTGGGGATGGCGGCTGGACCTTCCAGCACGAGCTGGCACGCAAGGCGATTCAGGAAAAGTTCGGCGACAAGATCGAGACCTCCATGGTGGAGAGCGTGCCCGAGAGTGCCGATGCCGAGCGCGTGATGCGCGACATGGCAGGCCAGGGCAACAAGCTGGTGTTTGCCACCAGCTTTGGCTACCAGGAGTTTGTGCAGAAGACGGCTGCCGATCTGAAAGACGTGAAATTCGAGCACGCCACGGGCTACAAGACGGCCGACAACGTGGCCGTTTACGACAGCAAGACCTTTGAAGGTGCTTACCTGGCCGGTATCGTGGCCGGTGCCATGACCAAGACCAAGACCGTGGGCGTGGTCGCTTCGGTGCCAATCCCCGAAGTGGTGCGCAACATCAACAGCTTTGTGCTGGGCGCGCAAAGCGTGGATCCTTCGATCAAGGCCAAGGTGGTGTGGGTGAATGAATGGTTTGCTCCTCCCAAGGAGTCCGAAGCCGCCACCAGCCTGATCAATGGCGGCGTGGACGTGATGTACCAGAACACCAACTCGCCCGCCGTTCTGAAGACGGCCGAAGAGCGTGGCGTGCGCGCCTTTGGCAAGGACGGCGACATGAGCGCCTTCGCGCCCAAGGCCCACCTGGGCTCGGCCGTGATCAACTGGACGCCTTACTACACCAAGGTGGTGGAAGACACGCTGGCCGGCAAGTGGCAGACCGGCAACTTCTGGTGGGGCGTGAAGGAAGGCGCCATGGATCTGGTCAAGATCGCTGACGACGTGCCCCAGGAAATCAAGGACAAGGTTGAAAAGGCCAAGGCCGGCTTGAAGGACGGTAGCTTCGCCGTCTGGACCGGTCCCATCAAGAACAATGCCGGCAAGGAAGTGCTGGAGAGCGGCAAGGTGGCCGATGACGGCTTTCTGCGCGGCATCAACTTCTACGTGAACGGTATCGAAGGTTCGGTGCCCGGCGCCAAGTAAGCGCACCGAGCAGGGAAAACGTGGCAACACGTTTTCTCCCAAGGCCCCTAGGGGCCTTTTTTTATTGCAGTTTCACCGGCTTAGACCCACCCAGGGGCTTGCATCTGTCGTTTTCCCGAAACCCTTGGAAACATTGGCCCGATTTATGCATATATTCGCAGGGCAGTTTCCAGTGCCATGGCTGCGAGACAGAAGGGCTGCAAACCGCATTGCCGGCTGCCCCCGGTTTTATTTCCCAACGACTCATCAAGGAAACCTCAATGACTGACTTCCACAAGCGCTCCCTGATCAAGGTGGCTGCACTGTCGGCCGTGACAGCCGCCGCCCTTATCGGCTGTGGCAAGAAGGAAGAAGCACCGGCACCGGCTGCTGCTCCTGCCCCCGCACCTGCAGCCGCTGCTGCCGAGCCGCTCAAGATCGGTTTTGCCTATGTGGGCCCTGTGGGTGATGGCGGCTGGTCCTATGCGCACGATCAGGCCCGCAAGGCGCTGGAGAAGGAGTTCGGCGACAAGATCAAGACCAGCTATGTGGAAAGCGTGCCCGAAGGCGCCGATGCCGAGCGCGTGCTGCGCGACATGGCCACACAAGGCAACAAGCTGGTGTTCGGCACCACCTTCGGCTACATGGACGTGATCCAGAAGCTGGCCCCGGAATTTGCCGATGTGAAGTGGGAACACGCCACGGGCTACAAGGTGGCGCCTACCGTCAGCACCTATGACAGCCGTACTTACGAAGGTGCTTATCTGGCCGGCATCGTCGCGGGCTCCATGACCAAGACCAACACCCTGGGCGTGGTGGGTTCGGTGCCGATTCCCGAAGTGATCCGCAACATCAACAGCTTCACGCTGGGCGCACAAAGCGTGAACCCCAAGATCTCGACCAAGGTGGTCTGGGTCAATGAATGGTTCAGCCCGCCCAAGGAAACCGAAGCCGCGACCAGCCTGATCAACGGCGGCGCCGACATTCTGTTCCAGAACACCGACTCGCCCGCCGTGCTCAAGACGGCCGAAGAAAAAGGCAAGCGCGCCTTCGGCTGGGATTCGGACATGACCGCCTACGGCCCCAAGGCTCACCTGGGCTCGTCCATCATCAACTGGGCGCCTTACTACATCGACACCACCCGCAACGCGCTGGAAGGCAAGTGGACCAGCCGCCAGACCTGGTGGGGTGTCAAGGAAGGTGTGATCGACCTGGTTTCCCTGGCGGACGACGTGCCGGCCGAGGCCAAGGCCAAAGTTGAGGAAGTCAAGAAGGGTCTGAAGGACGGTACATTCAGCATCTGGAAGGGCCCCATCCTGGGTCAGGACGGCAAGGAAGTGGTCGCAGCCGACAAGGTCGCTGACGACGGTTTCCTGAAAGGCATCAACTTCTACGTCAAGGGCGTGGAAGGCAAGGTTCCCGGCGGCAATTCGAAGTAATCGCCCCGTCGAGCTGTGAAGGCCGCCGCCGGGCGGCCTTTTTTATTGAAATCAAGAATATCCCCATGACTGAACGTACTCTGTGGCACCCCGTGGCCCAATCCCCTGAAGTGGTGACTGCACCGCTGCCTGTGCAACTGCTGGATCAGGCCCTGGTGCTGTGGCGCAATGCCGAAGGCCTGGTTCAGGCTTTCAACGACCGCTGTCCGCACCGGGGCGCGCGCCTGTCCATGGGGCGGGTGGAGAACGGCAGTCTGGAATGCCCTTATCACGGCTGGCAGTTCAGCAGCGGCGGCCAGTGCGTCAAGGTGCCGGCGGTGCCCGACTTCGTGCCGCCGCCCTCGCAATGTGTGAAATCCTTTGAGGTGCAGGAAGCCTACGGCCTGGTCTGGGTGCGACTGGAAGCTTCCGACAGCCAGCTGCCCGTGTTTGCCGCCGAGGCGGATGCGCATCTGCGCAAGCTCAACTGCGGTCCGTATGACGTGGCCGCCAGCGCGCCGCGCATCATAGAGAATTTCCTGGATATGTCCCACTTCGGCTTTGTGCACGAAGGTTGGCTGGGCAGCCGTGATGCCACGGCCATGGCCAGCTACAAGGTGGAAGCCACGGCAAACGGTGTGCTGGCCACGGGCTGCAAGGCCGTGCAGCCTCAGTCCAATCTGCACTCCACCCAGGCAGCCGAGGTCGAATACACCTATGAGGTGACGGCGCCCTATACCGCGCTGCTGACCAAGATTCCCGAAGAAGGCAGCTCCAAGCAGGGTTGGCGCGAATCGATAGGCCTGTTCATCTGTCCTGTCACCGCGGAAAGCAGCCGTGTCTGGTTTCGCCTGGCCGTGGCAGACTTTGAATCCAGCGACGAGCAGCTGCAGACCTTCCAGCACACGATTTTCGTGCAGGACCAGCCGGTGCTGGAGTCGCAGCTGCCCAAGGCCTTGCCGCTGGACCCGCGTGCTGAAATGCACTCGTCCGCCGATCGCATGTCCGCTGCCTATCGCCGCTTTTTGAAATCGCAAGCCATCACTTTTGGAGTTTGCTGATGAACCATACCGTCCCACAGATAGCGGCCTCGCGCCTGCCCGAGCTGCTGCGCGCCATGCCCAAGGCCGAGCTGCATATGCACATCGAAGGCTCGCTGGAGCCCGAGCTGATTTTTGCCCTGGCCCAGCGCAATCAGGTCGAGCTGCCCTATGACAGCGTGGAAGCCTTGCGCGCTGCCTACGCTTTCACCGATCTGCAAAGCTTTCTGGATATCTACTATGCCGGCGCCAGCGTGCTGCTGTACGAGCAGGATTTCTACGACATGGCGCGTGCCTATCTGAACCGCGCCGCAGCCGACAACGTGGTGCATACCGAGATCTTCTTCGATCCCCAGACCCATACTGCCCGCGGCGTGGGCATGGAGACCGTGATCAACGGCCTGTACCGCGCCTGCCGCGATGCGCAGATCTCGCAAGGCATCTCGGCCACGCTGATCCTGAGCTTTCTGCGCCATCTGAGCGAGGAAGATGCTTTGGCCACGCTGGAGGAGGCTCTGCCGCTGCGCGACCGCTTCATAGGCGTGGGCCTCGATAGCAGCGAAGTGGGCAACCCGCCCGAGAAGTTTGCACGCGTGTTTGCGCGCTGCAAGGAGCTGGGCCTGCATCTGGTGGCCCATGCGGGCGAGGAAGGTCCACCGGCCTATATCTGGGGCGCGCTCGACACCTTGAAGGTGGCACGCATAGACCACGGCGTGCAGTCCGAGAAGGACGAGCTGCTGATGCAGCGCCTGGTGCGCGAGCAGGTGCCGCTGACGGTGTGTCCGCTGTCCAACCTCAAGCTGTGCGTGGTGGACGATCTGGCCGATCACAACCTGCCGCGTCTGCTGGAGGCTGGGCTCAAGGTCATGATCAACTCGGACGATCCGGCCTACTTCGGCGGCTATGTGAACGAGAACTACACCCAGCTGTTTGCCGCCACCGGCATGGGCGCGGACCAGGCCTACCAGCTGGCGCGCAACAGCCTGGAAGCCAGCTTTGCCAGCGATGCGCAAAAAGCCGACTGGATTGCCCAGCTGGATGCGGTGTTTGCAAAGTTTGGCGCTGCAGCCTGAGCGCATCGTCGCTGAAATATCAGTAAAAATAGCATCAAGCGCAATGGATATATGCGCTTGATGCTATTTTTTAATAGTTCGTGTTTGATCTGCCCCTCTTCAGCGCGGCTGGCGCTGGGTGGAGCGACGGATGGCCAGAGCGGGCAGGGGGCTGCTGGCCATACGGCGGCTGGTATCGCCACGCAAATGCTCGAACAGCAGATCGACTGCTTGCTGGGCCACCTCTTCCAGATGCAGATCCAGCGCCGTCAGCGGCGGCTCGCAGCTGCGGGCACGCAGGCCGTCGTAGCGCGTGGCCAGGATCAAGTCTTCGGGGATGCGCAGACCGGCCTCCTGCACATAACGGGCGGCGCCCACGGCAAAAGTGTCCACCATGACCAGCAGAGCATCGAGTTGCGGATGCTCGGCTAACAGCTGCTGCGCCGCTGCGTAGCCGCCGCTCTCGCCCAGGGCTTCGTCCATGCGCAGCACCACGGGCGGCATGCCATAGCCTTCGGCCATGGCGGCGTAGGCCTGCTCGGCCTGGGCGTAGGAGGTGCGGCGCGATGATCCCACCACCAGCGCAATCCGTCTGGCGCCTGCGGCCTGCATATGGGTCAGCAGCACCTGGGTGGCCGGGCCGGACAGCAAGTCCACATAAGGCACGTCGACCTCATCGCCGCCGGGCCGGCCTATCGAGACCACGGGCAGGCCCTGGGCCAGCAGCTCGGCCAGCAGCGGATCGCCGGCCTGGGGCTCTATGACCAGCGCGCCGTCAATGTCCAGACTGCTCAGCGGGGTCTGACCGGACTTGAGCGGCGGCACCAGCACCATGGCCAGGCCGCGCTCCAGCGCCGAAGAGGCGGCGACAGCCGCCACTTCCATGAAAAAGCCCAGGCGCGAGGGCCCGCCCGAGACAGTGGCCGGCATGGACGACATCAGCGCAATCATGTTCGCGCCCCCGGTGCGCAGGCGCTGGGCATGGCGGTTGGGGCGGTAGCCCAGGGCGCGCGCCGCTTCCTCTACCTTCAAGCGCGTGGCTGGATCGACCTGACCGCGACCATTGAGCGCGTGGGACACCGTGGTGCGCGAAACACCGGCTTGTCTGGCCACGTCGGAAATGGTGATGCGTGGGGTTGGCGAGTCAGCCATGGAATTCCTCTGAAATGCAGCCGTGCGGGTAAAAACAGACGGCAGCCTGCGTAAGCCAAGTTTTTGTATACTTTACTTCTCCCAAATCGGTTTGGGTTTGCCTGTCATCAATGCGATCTGCTTTACGGCAGATTTTTTTGACAGTCATGCCAAATCGATTTGGTTTAACGCAACAAGCCTGAGCTTGGGCGTGCCAGGCGCAGCTGATCACGGCGCAGCGCATGGCCGACCTGATGGCCGCAGGCATGGCTTTGCGCCTGCAGTCTGCCTGACCGCAATGAATGAAATCAAGACCGCCTGATGGGCGCTGCCGTGCGCAGCCGCCATCAGGCGCTCTGTTAACTGGAGAATGAATGTGCCCAAATCGGATTTGAGCCGGCGCAGCTTTTTGAAAGCCACGGCCGCTCTGGGCGTGATGGCCGGTGTGCGCCCCCTGGAGCAGGCGCTGGCCCAGATGGTGGAGCCTGCCAGCGCACAGGACGCGGGCTGGATGGCCGACGGCCGTCTGCGTTACCGCCGCGACGGCATGGCCAAGGTCACGGGGCAAAAGCTGTTTGCCGTGGACTTGCGTGCCAAGGACATGCCGGGCTGGCCGGCCCAGCAGTCTTATGCGCTGCTGATCATGATTCCGCGTGCCGATCGCATTTTTGCGGGCCTGGATCTGTCGGTGCTGGGTCAGGAGTTTGCTCCCGATGTGTTGGTGGATGCGCAGCGCGTGCAGGCCGATGGCGTGCTCATGCCCGAGCCGGTCTTCTACGGCAATCATTTTTTGCCCAAAGGCCAGGTCTCGCCCATGCTGGGCCAGCCGGTGGCGCTGGGCATCTGGCATGACTACGAGCGTTACCGCGAGGCCGTGCGCCGGCTGCGCTTCAACGACGGCATCTTCCAGTACGGCGCGGCAGCCACGCCGCCACAGCGCAAGCCCTATGTGGCGGCGCGCTATGTGCGCATGGGCGCTGAAACCCACGACGAGCCCGATCTATACGCTCCGCTCACGCACGGCATCGTGCGCCCGGCGCTGACCGGCCCCGAGGTGCAATGGCCAGGGGTGGATGATGCCAAGCATGGCAAGGCCATGCAGTACGCGGGCGAGATTCAGCAACTGATGCAGCAGCCGCCAGAAGGCCTCAAGGTGTTCTCGCGCGACTATCAAAGCCAGTCCACCGAACCTGCGGCGCTGGAGCCCGAAAACGGTCTGGCCTGGTATGACGGCGCCAAGGGCGTGATGCACATGGTGGGCGCCACGCAGGCGCCCCATGCCACGGCCGCGCATGTGGTGAGCATGGTCAAGGCCAGCCGCTTCGCGCTGCATGAGATGGACTATCTGAGCGCCTACACCGTGGGTTACGGACAAAAAGAGCACCACTCCTTTCCCTACTACGTGGCGCTGGCGGCTTTGTATGCCCAGGGGCGGCCCGTGCGCCTGGCGCTGGATCGCTGGCAGCAGTTCCAGTTCGCGCTCAAGCGCCATCCTTTCGACCTCAATACCTCGATTGCCGTGGATGACCAGGGGCAATTCCAGGCGTTCACGGTCGATATGCGCGGCGACGGTGGCGGCACCATGAACTTCAGTCCCTCGGTGGGAACGCTGGGCGTGGCTTCCTCGCAGTCGGTGTATTACTTTCCCAAGAGCGATCTGTCGGTGGCGGTCTATCCCAGCGCCGAAGTCACGGCGGGCTCGGTGCGAGGCTATGGCACTTTGCAGTCCATGGCGCCCACGGAAATGCTGGTCGATGAAATCGCCGAGCAGCTGCAGATGGATGCGATTGCGCTGCGCCAGAAGAACATGATGCGCACCGGCTTGCGCAACACCCAGGGCTCGGTGCCCGCCGGGCATTTGCGCATCGGCGAGATTCTGGAACTGGCGGCCAAGGACAGCGTCTGGACCCAGCGCGCCAAGCGCAAGGCCGAGTACGAGGCCGCCAACCCCGGCATGCTGTATGGCGTGGGCTTTGCTGCGGTGCAAAAAAGCTTTGGCACGGCGGGCGAAGCTGCGCTGGCGCTGATCGAGCTGTCGCCGGACGGCAAGCTCAAGATGAAGCACATCACGGCCGAGATCGGCACCGGCACCACCACGGCGCAGATGCTGGCAGCCCAGCCTTTTCTGGGCCGTCCCATAGACGAGGTGGAGTTTGCTGCGCAAAAGTGGCCGCAGATGCCGGTGCATACCGAGGACAAGCCCAACTCCACGCCCCAGGCCGATGAAGACCGCCAGTCGCAAGACCCGTACTGGGTGCCCAGCTTCACCTCGCCCCAGTCGGCTTCCAACTCGGCTTACTACTTCACCCACACCACGCGCCAGGCGGCCAAATTGCTGCTGGCCCACGGGCTGTGGCCTGCGGCACTGTCTATCTGGGGCAACCCATTTGGCGGCCCGCTGCAAGGCATGCCCGTCACGCTGGACCAGGCCGAGTGGGTGGACGGCAAGCTGGTGGCCGGCGCCATGCCGCCGCTGAGCTTTGAACGCCTGGCCGAGCGCGCCCATGCCCTGGGTCTGGTTACCGGCGTGTGCGTGCACACCTTCAACCGCCGCTCCTGGGCCAGTGCGGAGTTTGAGCTGGACGGCAAGCGCTTTGCTGCCGAGATCGATGCCTTGTCCGTGCGCTGGGGCGATGGCGCAGACGCGGCCAAGAAAGCCGCCATGGACAGTGGCGGCTATGCCTTTCAGCCCCGTGTCAAGGTCAGCTACCCGCCGGTGCACCGCCTGGCGGCAGGCGCGGTGTATTACGCACCCTGCGCCACCCTAGTGGAGCTGGCGGTCTCCAGCGGCACCGGCAAGGTCAGCCTGCTGGGCCACAAGACCTGGCTGGACTGCGGCGCGCAAATCGTGCCCGAGCTGGTTTCCGGCCAGTTGCAGGGCGGCGTGGCCATGGGCATAGGCCATGCCCTGTATGAAGAGCTGCCGCTGGGACCTACCGGTCCGGGCAACGGACAGTGGAGCTTCAACCGCTACCACCTGCCGCGCGGCAGCGAGGTGGCGGTATGGAAGGCCGAAGGCCATGTGCTGGCGCCGATCTCCCGCACCGACCCACCCAAGGGCATGGCCGAGGTCGTAATGATCCCCGTCGTTGCCGCCTGCGCCAATGCCGTGGCCCACGCCACAGGCAAGCGTTTTTATCAATTGCCGCTGACTGCGCAGCGAATCAAGAAGGCATTGTGATGCAGCAACGTATTGAGTTTTACGCCACCATCAACGGCCAAAAGACCGGCCCGCATGATCTGCCCCAGGACTTGATGATGATCGAGTTTCTGCAGGAGTATCAGGGCCTGACGGGCACGCGCCTGGGCTGCGGCCAGGGCGTGTGCCGGGCCTGCACCATCATCGTGGACGAGCCCGGCAAGGGCTCGCACACCGTGCCCGCCTGCGTGACCGGCGTCAGCTGGCTCAACGGCAAAAGCATACGCACCATCGAAGGCGCGGCAGCTACCGATGACAAGGGCCAGATCACGGCCTCGGCGGTGCAAAAAGCGTTTCTGGAGCATTTCTCGTTTCAGTGCGGCTATTGCACGCCGGGCTTTGTCAACTCGGCCACGGTGCTGATGGAACAGCTGCGCGCCAAGCCTGTAGCCGCCAATGCGGTGGAAGAGGCCGTGGAAGCCGCGCTGGACAAACATATCTGCCGCTGCACCGGCTATGTGCGCTACTACCATGCCGTGCGCGACCTGATTTTGGCCACGCCCGGCCTGACCACCGGCCAGCGCACGCGAGAGGTCAGCCAGCATGGATAAGCGCAAGTTGACCAAAATTGCCGCAGCTGTGGCCGCAGCCGGCGCACTGCTGCTGGGCGCCATGTATATCGCCGGTAGTTCCAGCGGCAGCGTGCCGCCCGCCAGCGTGGATCTGAGCCAGCTCAGCCCCGAGCACAAGCAGCAGCTGTCCGAACGCGGGCTGCAGGTGTTTCGTGCGGCCGACTGCGCTGCCTGCCACAGCTCGCCCACCACGGGTGCCGAGCTGGCCGGCGGCATGGCCATGGTCACGCCCATGGGCACGCTGTATGGCACGAATATCTCGCCCTCCAAGGAGCACGGCATAGGCAACTGGTCGGCCGACGATCTGTACCGCGCCGTGGCGCGCGGCATGGCTCCGGGGCGCAAGAATCTGTACCCGGCCATGCCTTATGCCAGCTATCACGACATCACACGTGCCGACGTGGATGCGCTGTGGGTCTGGCTGCAGCAGCAGCCGGCGGTGGAAGTGCCCAACCGCGCGGCCGAGATGCACTTTCCCTTCAGCATCCGCCCGGCCGTGGCCTTGTGGAATGCGCTGGAGCGTCCGGCCAGCCAGCCCGCCCCCAAGGCAGCACCTGCGGCGGCCAATGAAGCCGACCTATTGATAGAGCGCGGCCGCTATCTGGTCAACACCCTGGGCCATTGCGGCGAATGCCATACGCCGCGTACCGCCAGCTTTGCCATGGACTTGAAGCAGTCCCTGGCAGGCAATGTGATCGAAGGCGCTTATGCCCCCGATCTGCGACCCGAAGCCATGGCCCAGCGCGGCTGGAACGAGGGCGATCTGCTGCGGTTCATGCGCACCGGTCTCTCGCCCCAGGGTGTGATGACCATGGGCATGTTCCCCGTGCTCGAGCATTCCAGCTCGCAGATGGACGAGGCCGACCTCAAGGCTATGGCCGCCTATCTGATGCGGGGCGACAAGGCCGGTGCAGCTGCTGCGGTGCCTGCCGTAGCCGCCAAGCCTGAGCCTTTGCAGGACGTAGCGCCCCAGACCCAGGTTTCGGCCAACGGCCAGCGGGTGTATCTGGGTCTGTGCGCGGGCTGCCACGGGGTGGATGGTCAGGGTCAGCCACATTCCTCGCTGCGCCTGGATAGCAACACCACGGCCATGTTTCCCACGCCGCTCAATCTGGTACGGGTGATTCGCGAAGGCCTGACTGAGCGTGATCTGGCCCATGGCGAGCGCATGCAGGCCATGCCGGGCTTTGCCCAGCAGCTGCCCGATCAGGACATGGCCGATCTGGTCAATTACATGCGGGTGCGCTGGGGTCGTCAGAAGGGTGATGTGACGCCGGCCCAGGTGGCGGATCTCATCAAGACCGCTGAGTCCCACTGAACCGGGCTTAAATAAAAAGAGCTGCCAGTGCTTTAGCAATAAGCGCTGGCAGCTCTTTTTTTGCTAGCGGTGCAATTTACTGCATCGCCAGTTGGAGCTTTTGCGCCAGCTCGGCCAGCACAGCAGGGCCGGGTTCCTCGCGCTTCCAGGTCACGGACAGGCCGTCGCCCGCGAAACGCGGCAGCACATGCAGGTGAAAGTGGAATACGGTCTGGCCAGCTGGTGCGCCATTGGCCTGGAAGAGGTTGATGCCATCGGGCGCAAACGCCTTGGCCGCCGCAGCCGCCACACGCTGGGCGGTCTGCATCACGGCAGCGGCTTCCTCGGGTGTCAGCTCCAGCAGATCCACAGCATGGCGCTTGCTGGCCACCAGCACATGGCCCAGGCTGGCCTGGCCTATGTCCATGAAGGCAATGCTCAGCTCGTCCTCATAGACCTTGGCCGATGGAATCTCGCCCTTGACCAGCTTGCAGAAAATGCATTCGCCGGGCGGGGAGTTGTCGATAAACATGGGCATACCCGTCTCCTTGTTGTTATGCAAAACCTGGATCTTATAAGCGAGGCCGGCGTTGCTGCTATGACTGGGCTAGCTGCTGGCGCAATGGTTTGAATGATTTCAAAGAGGTTTGCTTCTGATTTGATTCATAGATATGCGCAAGCTGCTTTCAATTGCATAGCAATTCACAAGGCTTGTTGCAGCACATTTTTGAACAATCCGTATAGGGCTTATAAGCCTGGGCGTGTGCCGCTTCAGGCCGCAGCGGCTTAAGCTTGTACCTTATGAAGATCTACCGTAGTGCTCTGCTGCGCTTTGCCGATGACGGCCAAGCTGTTTATGACTCTGACGCCTTGCTGGCCGTCGCGCCCGATGAGCGTGGCGTGCAGCGCGTGGTGGCTGCCGGTAGCTGGCAGTCGCTGGCGGCGCAGTACATCGACCGCGAAGGCGTGGAGGTCATCCATCTGCCTGGCCGCCTGCTGGCGCCGGGTTTTGTGGATTTGCATATCCACTATCCGCAAACCGATGTGATTGGCGCACCGGCCGCCGGCCTGCTGCCCTGGCTGGAAAATTACACTTTTCCCCACGAGTCGCGCTTTCACGACCGCGGGTACGCGGACAGCGTGGCCGACTTCTTCATGGACGAGTTGCAGCGCAATGGCGTGACCACGGCGCTGGCTTTTGCCACCTCGCATCCGACCTCGGTGGACGCCATAATGACGGCCGCCCAAAAGCGCAACATGCGCATGATTGCCGGCAAGGTCATGCAAGACCGCAACAGCCCCGACGGCGTGCGTGACGATACCGAACAAAGCCTGATCGATACCGAGACGCTGATCCAGCGCTGGCATGGCGTGGATCGTCTGGGCTATGCCATCACCCCGCGTTTTGCGCCCACCAGCACCGATGCCCAGTTGCGCGGTGCCGGCGAGCTGGCGGCCAAGTACAGCGATGTCTGGATCCAGTCCCATGTGGCCGAGAACCTGGACGAGATTGCCTGGGTCAAGGAGTTGTTCCCGCAGGCACGCAGCTATCTGGCCGTGTATGACGACTTTGGCCTGATGCGCGAGCGCGCGGTCTATGCCCACAGCATCTGGCTGGATGAAACCGATCGCCAGCTCATGCGCAGCACGCGCTCGGCAGCGGCGGTGAGCCCGACCAGCAATCTGTTCCTGGCCAGCGGCTTTTTCGACTACCTCAAGGCCGACGAAGCCCAGATGCTTTACGGCCTGGCCAGCGATGTGGGCGGCGGCATGAGCTTTTCGCCGTTTCGCACCATGCAGGCCGCCTATGTGGTGGGCCGCGAAAGCCATACCAAGCAGGGCCAGAGTCTGTCGCCGCAAAACCTGTGGTGGCAACACACGGCGGGCGCGGCGCGGGCCCTGGGTCTGGCCGGCGTGGTCGGCAATCTGCAACCCGGCTGCGAAGCGGACTTTGTCGTCATCAACCCGGCCTGCACGCCGCTGATGGAGCGCAAGACTGGACAAGCGCGCGATCTCAACGAGTTGTTGTTCGCCATGATCATCCTGGGAGATGACCGCCTGATTGAGCAAACCATTGTTTCTCAAGCAAAATAGGAGTCTTGCGCTGGTTGTATAGCCGGATGGCGCTATCAATAATCGAGCGAAACAGGATTCCCAATGAGCATCAAGAGCGACAAATGGATCCGTCAGATGGCGGAACAGCACGGCATGATCGAGCCCTATGAGCCCGGTCAGGTGCGTCAGGTCGACGGCAAAAAGGTCATCAGCTACGGCACCTCAAGCTACGGCTACGACATTCGCTGTGCGCGTGAATTCAAGGTGTTCACCAATATTCACAGCACCGTGGTGGACCCCAAGAACTTCGACGAAAAAAGCTTTGTCGATTTCGAGGGCGACTACTGCATCATTCCGCCCAACAGCTTTGCGCTGGCCCGCACGGTGGAGTATTTCCGCATTCCGCGCGATGTGCTGACCGTGTGCCTGGGCAAGAGCACTTATGCGCGCTGCGGCATCATCGTCAACGTGACGCCCTTCGAGCCCGAGTGGGAAGGTTATGTGACGCTGGAGTTCTCCAACACCACACCGTTGCCGGCCAAGATCTATGCCGGTGAAGGCTGCGCCCAGGTGCTGTTCTTCCAGGGCGACGAGCAGTGCGAGACCAGCTACAAGGACCGCAACGGCAAGTACCAGGGCCAGCATGGCGTGACCTTGCCCAAGGCCTGAGCTAGCTGCTGCTTCACAAAAAAGCCCGCTGTATCTGCAGCGGGCTTTTTGCTTTTCCGGCTTTCAAATTCCGGTCATTTCAGGCGGCCAGCATTTCGCGGGTCGGATAGTCGCTGTTGCAGTGCGCGCCCACGCTTTGCTGGCGCTGAAGGGCGGCATGGACCATCAGCGTGCAGACATCAAGCTGATTGCGCAGCGCAGCATCGATGTCTTGCAGCTGGGCACGCCACAGCGCCAGTTGCTCGGCGGCTCGGGCCAGACCCTGGTTGCTGCGCACAATGCCCACATGGGTGAGCATGAGCTGTCTCAGCTCTTGTTCGATATTTGAGCTGCTTTTGCCGCTGAAGCCATTGTCAGGATTGCGGTAGTTGCTATGCAATTTATATGATGAATCCAGAGGCTGGCCGGCGATGTGCTGCGCCGCCGCACGCCCCATCACCACGCATTCCAGCAAGGAGTTGCTGGCCAGCCGATTGGCACCATGCAGGCCGGTGCGGGCCACTTCGCCAATAGCATAAAGTTGCGGCACCTCGGTTCGCCCGTCCACGTCGGCCTGGATGCCGCCGCAGGCGTAGTGAGCGCAGGGCGCCACGGGAATGGGCTGGCTGGCGATGTCGATTCCATGGGCTGCACACAGCGCCATCACGCCGGGGAAATGCTGCTCCAGCCAGCTGCGGCTCTGGTGGCTGATATCCAGATGCACATAGGCCAGGCCATGCTCGGCCATTTCGGCCCAGATGGCGCGGGCCACGATATCGCGCGGGGCCAGTTCGGCGCGCTCGTCATGGCGCAGCATGAAGCGCTCGCCATTGGGTAGCTTCAGCAGCGCTCCTTCGCCGCGCAGCGCTTCGGAGACCAGACCCGCAGCCTTGCCGTTAATCTGCAGCGCCGTAGGGTGAAACTGCATGAACTCCAGATCCTGCAGGCGGCAGCCCGCGCGCCAGGCCATGGCCAAGCCGTCTCCGGTCGCCGTGCCCGGGTTGGTGGTGTAGGGGTAGATCTGCCCCATGCCGCCGGTGGCCAGAATGGTGTGGCGGGCCTGCAGCTGCTGCTCGGAGCCATCGGCCATGCGCAGCCAGGCGCCGGTGCAAGCGCCGGTACAGGGGCCGCCTGCATCTTGCAACAGGGCCAGGGCAGCCGTGTTCTCCAGCAGCGTGAGATTGCTGCGGCTTTGGCAAGCCTGCAGCAGGGCCGTATGCACGGCGTGACCGGTGCGATCTGCCGCATGGGCAATGCGGCGCTGGCCGTGGCCGCCTTCGCGTGTCAGGTGCAGTGATCCGTCGGCGTTGCAGCTAAAGGGTACGCCGTGACCTTGCAACCAGGCCATGGCGGCAGGGGCCTGCTCCAGAATCTGGCGCACTGCGGCCTCATCGCACAAGCCGGCACCGGCAATCAGCGTGTCCTGCACATGCTTGGCCACGCTGTCGCCAGCATCGAGCACAGCGGCAATGCCGCCCTGGGCCCAGGCGCTGGCGCATTCCTCAAAGCGGCTCTTGCTCAGCAGGGTGACGCGCAGTTGCGGGGGTAGGGACAGGGCGGCGCTCATGCCTGCCAGCCCGGCACCGATGATCAGCACATCGGTCATGGGAAGCTTGGAGTTCATACGGGGCTCCTCAGGCCGGACCGAAGTGCTGGAACAGGGCCCCGTCTTTTTCCAGCGCGCCGCTGGCGCGTACCGGCTGGCGCTGGGCGGCGGCAAACTGCAGCATGCGCTCGATGGGTTTGCGGGCGGCGCGGGCCAGCGTGGCATCGAGCTCGATGGCTCCATGGCCGTGCAGCAGAGTCTGCTCCACACCGGCCAGACTGTTCATGGCCATCCAGGGGCAGAAGGCGCAGCTTTTGCAGCTGGCGCCGCTGCCGGCCGTGGGCGCGGCCAGGAAGGTCTTGTCCGGGTGGCGCTTGCGCATATCGTGCAGGATGCCCTGATCGGTGGCGACAATAAACGTCTGCGTCGGCAGGCGGCCTACGGCGGCGATCAACTGCGTGGTGGAGCCGACCACATCGGCCAGCGCCGCCACGGAGGCCGGGGATTCGGGGTGGACCAGGATGGCGGCCTCGGGATGCGCATCGGCCAGGGCCTGCAGCTCGTCGGCCTTGAATTCATCGTGAACAATGCACGAGCCCTGCCACAGCAGCATGTCGGCTCCGGTCTGGCGCTGGATATGGCTGCCCAGGTGGCGATCGGGTGCCCAGAGGATTTTTTCGCCGCGCGCATGCAAGGCGGCCACGATGTCCTGGCCCACAGACGATGTCACCACCCAGTCGGCCCTTGCCTTGACTGCGGCGCTGGTGTTGGCATAAACGACCACGGTGCGGTCTGGGTGGGCGTCGCAAAAGCGGCTGAATTCATCGGCCGGGCAGCCCAGGTCCAGCGAGCAGGTGGCGTCGCCATCGGGCATGAGCACGGTTTTCTCGGGGCTCAGAATCTTGGCGGTCTCGCCCATGAAGCGCACGCCCGCCACGATCAGCGTGGTCGCGGCATGCTCGGAGCCGAAGCGGGCCATCTCCAGCGAGTCACCCACGCAGCCGCCGGTCTCGCGGGCCAGGTCCTGCAAGGCGCCGTCCACATAGTAGTGGGCCACCAGCGCGGCATTGCGTTCGCGCAGCAGCTGGCGTATGCGTTCGGCGCTTTCGCGCTGCTGCTGCAGGCTTGCCTCGGCAGGCACTTTGGCCCAGGCCTGGCCTATGCTGCACTGGCCGCCGACAAAAGAGGTGGGTTGGTCGAAATCCACAGATTTGAGCTGCATGGTCTCCATCCGGTTGTTATATAAAATAATAATGCTCGAATTGAGTATTATTAAACCCGGGTTTCAGCAAACTGTCATCTATTGATTTTTAGACGGGTGGTGGCGGGGGCAGCGGCTGGACGTTGTTGCGGCCTGCAGCCTTGGCGTTGTACAAGGCTTCGTCGCTTCGGCGCAACAGACCGCTGGCCTCCATATCGGTGTCGCTCAGACAGCTCACGCCGATGCTCAAGGTCACCTGCTGGCCGTGGGGCATGGGCGCGCTTTCCATTCGGGTGCGTAGCTCTTCGGCCAGCTCCATGGCGGTGTCCAGAGAGGTGTCGGGCAGCAAGGCGATGAATTCTTCACCACCCATGCGGGCCAGCACATCGGAGACGCGCAAACGTGATTTGAGCACCTGGGCCACGCACTGCAGCACCATATCGCCCACCTCGTGGCCAAATTCATCGTTGACCGATTTGAAGTGATCGATGTCCATGGCCAGCAAGGACAAAGGTCGATTGCCGCGCTTGGCCAGAGCCAAGGCGTAGAGCATGCGTGCGTCAAAGCCGCGGCGGTTGAGCAGTCCGGTGAGCGGGTCGCTGTGTGCCAGCAGCTCCAGTTCGGCATTGGCTTTTTGCAGCTGCAGCGTGCGCTCGGCCACCTGCGCTTCCATGGCATCGTGGCTGGCTTTGAGTTTGGCAATGCTGCTGTGCAGCATCCGCGAGAGGTGGCTGATTTCCCGGCTGCTGTGGGTCAGGGGAATTTCGGCACCTTGATCGCCATCATGAATGGCGCGGGCTGCGCTGGCCAGGCGTTTGATGTCCTGGCTCAGGCGTCTGGCGGCCCACCAGGCCATGACGGCGGCGAGCACGGCAGCCACCAGGCCGGTGGCCAGCACCTGGTACACCGCCTGGCGGGCCTGGGCGTAAGCTGTTTGCAGCGGCTGGCGGGCCACGATGTACCAGCCCAGGTCGGTGGCGGCGCTGCGTGGTTGCAGCGGCACGATGGTGGTCAGGAAATCCTTGCCGCCGTCCTTCCATTGCACGATGCGCGGGCTGGGACGTAGCTGTCGTGAATCCACTTCAGCCATGCGGGGCATGAATGGCAGCTCCTGGCCTGCGTCGATGAAGGGCTTGATCTGCCCGCCTGGGGCATAGATCATCTGCCCGTTTTTGTCGAAGATGAACAGCGAGATCTGCTGCTCCTGAGCGTTGCTTGGCAGCAGCATTTCCACGGTTTCGCCGGTCCAGGCCCAGCTGCTTTGTATGCCCAGTACGCCTATGGTCTTGCCTTGCAGCTGGATGGGGGCGGAGAAATCCATGACGCGGTAGGGCTCGCCATTGGGCAGCGGAGGCAGCAGATCGGCCAGCCGCACGACGGGATGCATATCGCCCACATAGATGCTGTTGAGCCCGTTCTTGAACCAGGGACGGCTGCTGACGTCGCTACCGAGCAGCAAATCATTGGTGGCGCTGAGCACGGTGCCCTTGGTGTCTGCTACGCCAATCCAGGTGCTGTGCGGCTGTACGGCGCGCAGGCGCGACAGCAAGGCGGTGACGCCGGGGGCGGCAAGGCCCCTCTCCCATAGCGAGGTAGAGCTGACCAGCACCTGCACGGTACGCGCCTTGCTGTGCAGATCGTCCGCCAGCAGGCGGGACGCATTGGTAGCCACGCTGTGCAGCGAGGCGCCGGCTTCGCGCTCGGTGCGCACGCGCAGCAATTCGGCAAATCCCAGGGACATCAAAATGCCCAACAGCAGCACCAACGACCCAAAGACCAGGGCCAGCTGGGTGCGCAAGCCCAGGCGTTGCCAGCGATCGGGTCCAGCGAATTGCAGTCGAGACGGAGTCATGATTGAAATCTCAGTGAGTCCCCAGTGAATAAACCGCAGTCAGCTATATTTTTAGGAGTTACCAAGATCAGGTTGCATGCCACGAAGCGCGGATCCGTCGTCATGGAAACAGCGCTTGTGGCTGTGACTGTACACAGGCTGAGCGCGAACGCAAACGCCTGAATCGACGCGATTGTCGTAACTGCTTACAAAAATCCGTCGCAACCGCTGCTTGCCGACAAGCGGCTCAGACAAAGACGCGGCCGCAAGGCAGTTGCAGCGAGCACAATAGCGGCCGTTACATCAACGGATTTTCTTCATGCTCGGTCTCCCCTCTCGCTCTGGACAACGCAAGGAACCCACCTGGACTCAGGCGCCTTCCAGCGGCGCTCAAAGCGAGCCGGTGTGGAAGGACGATGTCAGCGCCGCGGCCCACGAGCCCAGCCGCCACCAGGGACAGGCCCCGCGCAAGGCTTACCGCTTCTGGTTCAGCTTGGTGCTGGCCGTTGCCGGCTTGCTGGCGGTGGCGTATTTGCTGCTCAGCATGGTGGAAGTGGTGGAAGAACATATGGCCCGCAACCAGCCGCAAGCCCCTTCGGCTGCGGCACGCCCGGCTATGACCCTGGTTTCCAGCCCGGACGGCGGCGCCAGGACCGTGGGTGGTCCGGTTGCCAGATAAGCATGGCAGCCTATCAATTGTCAACAACTGTGGTTGGCGGAAAAATGACTTCAGATTCAACAAAACACAGATGCCCGACTTGCTCGCGGCTGGTGAAAGGCAACACATGCCGCCGGCCTTGGGACTTAGCGCTTGCGGTATCAAAACCAAGGAGTAAGTACCATGCGATGGGAAGGTAACCGCGAGTCGGACAATGTGGAAGACCGCCGTGGCGAAGGCGGTGGCGGCGGTGGTGGTTTTGGCCTGGGCGGGCGCAGCATTGGCATTGGCACGGTGGTGCTGGCACTGATTGGCTGGGGCGTGTTCGGCATCAACCCGCTGACCACGATTGGCGTGCTCTCCGGTGGCGGCTCGCCTCAGGTGCAGCAGGCGCCGGCTCAGCGCCCGGCGGGAAATGACCAGGGGGCCAAGTTCGTCTCCACCGTGCTGGCGTCGACCGAAGATGTGTGGACGCAGATGTTCTCCCAGGGCGGCGCTCAGTACCAGCCGCCCAGGCTGGTGCTGTTTACCGGCGTTACACGCACGGCCTGCGGTACGGGCCAGTCGGCCATGGGGCCGTTTTACTGCCCGGGTGATCACAAGGTCTATCTGGACATGGATTTTTTCAACACCATGAGCCGCCAGCTGGGCGCTCCGGGTGAATTTGCCCGCGCCTATGTGGTGGCCCATGAAGTCGGTCATCACGTGCAGAACTTGCTGGGGATTTCAGGCAAGGTGGATGCCATGCGTGGCCGTGTGAGCGAGCGTGAGCAAAATGCCATGTCGGTACGCCTGGAGTTGCAAGCCGACTGCCTGGCCGGTATCTGGGCCAACAAGTCCCAACAGGCCAAGAACTGGCTGGAGCAGGGCGATATCGAGTCGGCCGTGAATGCAGCCCAGCAGATAGGCGACGACAAGCTGCAGCGCGAAGCCACGGGCACGGTGCGCCCGGACAGCTTTACCCACGGCTCCAGTGCCCAGCGCGTGCGCTGGTTCACGCAGGGCTACAAAACCGGTAGCGTCAAGGCCTGCGACACCTTCTCGGCGCAGCAGCTTTAGGGACTTGGAAATAGGCAAAAAAGGCGTGTGATGCTTCACACGCCTTTCTTTTTTGTGTGTCACCATGGCGTTGACTTCGGGTTATCCCGGCTGTTTGCACGGGATATATCCGGCGTTTTCCCCTCTGTAGCGCCATGCGGTGGTGCAGTAAAAGAACACTGCTTTCCAGCAGGCAAGCGCGAAAAATGCACTCGGTGCGACAATAACGCCCTCAATGACAAGCTCTTTCTCCAATCTTCACTTGGCTGAGCCCCTGGCGCGCGCCGTGGCCGACATGGGCTATGAGTCCATGACCCCAATCCAGGCGCAAGCCATTCCGGTCGTACTGACCGGCAAGGACGTCATGGGTGCTGCCCAGACAGGCACGGGCAAGACGGCGGCGTTCTCGCTGCCGCTGCTGCAGCGCCTGATGCGCCATGAAAACGCCTCGGCCTCGCCTGCTCGCCACCCTGTACGCGCTCTGGTGCTGTTGCCCACGCGTGAGCTGGCAGATCAGGTGGCGCAGCAGATTGCTCTGTATGCCAAGCACACCAAGCTGCGTAGCACCGTGGTGTTTGGCGGCATGGATATGAAGCCCCAGACCGCCGAGCTCAAGCGCGGAGTGGAAGTGCTGGTGGCAACGCCAGGCCGTCTGCTGGACCATATCGAAGCCAAGAACGTGGTGCTCAACCAGGTGGAATATGTGGTGCTGGACGAGGCCGACCGCATGCTGGACATCGGCTTTCTGCCCGATCTGCAGCGCATTCTGTCCTTCTTGCCCAAGAGTCGCACCACGCTGCTGTTCTCGGCCACCTTCTCGCCCGAGATCAAGCGCCTAGCCGGCAGCTATCTGCAGGATCCGGTGACCATTGAAGTCGCCCGTCCCAATGAAACGGCTTCCACGGTGGAGCAGCGCTTTTACAAGGTGACGGACGACGACAAGCGCTATGCGATTCGCTCGATTCTCAAGCAGCGCAATATTCGCCAGGCCTTCATCTTCTCCAACAGCAAGCTAGGCTGTGCACGTCTGACGCGCGCGCTGGAGCGCGACGGACTGCGTGCCACGGCCCTGCACGGCGACAAGAGCCAGGACGAGCGCCTGAAGGCTCTGGAAGCCTTCAAAGCCGGTGAAGTGGATCTGCTGGTGTGTACCGATGTGGCGGCGCGTGGCCTGGATATCAAGGATGTGCCGGCCGTGTTCAACTTCGACGTGCCGTTCAACGCCGAAGACTATGTGCACCGCATCGGCCGTACCGGCCGTGCTGGCGCATCGGGTCTGGCCGTGACCCTGGTGACCGATTCGGACAGCCGCAATGTGGGCGATATCGAGAAGCTCATCAAGAAGAAGATCGATGTGGAAGTCTGCCCCATGGAAGATTTCCGCCCGGCCCGTCAAAGCCGTTCGGGCGAGGAGTTCCGTCCTCGCCGTGAGCGTGGCGAGTACGAGCGAAGCGAAAGCCGTGCCCCGTCGTCCTCCAGCCACAGCCACCGCCCCTCGCGCATGGCTCAGCGTTCGGCCAACAGCGATCCATTCTTTGACAAGCCCTATGTCTCGACTGCAGCCCATGAGCCCGCAGCCTGGGAAAGGCAGATCGCCGCCCCGGTGAAGGGCGTGAGCAGCAATATCAAGCCCAAGCGCAAGATTGCTGCGTTGTTCAAGGCTCCGGTGGCTCCTCAGCTCTGAGGTACTCACCTCCATGAAAAACGCCTGCGTGATGCAGGCGTTTTTGTTTGCCGGTGCTCAGTGCTGGCCTGGCACCTGTGCCTGGGGACATTGCAGCTGAATCAACTCGCGCTCCGACAGCTTGTCGCCTATGCGCATCATGCTCAGGCATCCGCCCCAGACGCAGCCGGTATCCATGGCCATCAAGTCAGCTCGATTGACATGACCCAGCGTGGACCAGTGGCCAAAAGCCATGAGCGTGTCGGCAGTGGCGCGGCCTGGCACGTCAAACCAGGGCATCAGTCCCTCTGGGGCTTGCTCGGCCGATTCGGCACTTTCAAAATCCATCACTCCATCGGCAGAGCAAAAACGCAAACGGGTGAAGGCATTGACGATACAGCGCAGGCGGTCATCGCCTTGCAGGCTTGATGACCAGCGATCGGGCTGATTGCCGTACATGTGCTGCAGAAAAAGCGCGAAGTCCGGGCTTCTCAGCACGGCTTGTATCTCGGCATCCAGTTGCAGGCTGTCCTGCACGCTCCACTGGGGCAGTACACCGGCATGCACCATGAACAATTGCTCACCAAGTGCATTGGTGTGCAGACGGCTCAGGGGCTGCTGGCGCAACCATTCAAGCAATTGCGCACTATCGGGCGCTTCAAGCACCCGATTGAGCGTGTCGCGTTTGCTCTGGCGACGCAAACCCTGCGATGCGGCCAGCAGGTGCAGATCATGGTTGCCCAGCAGAGCGCGCATGGAATCGCCGGCCTGCATGCAGCGGCGCAGAACTTCGGCCGATTGTGGGCCGCGATTGACAAGATCGCCGAGCACATAAAGTGTGTCCCGGCTTTCGGAGAAATCCACGGTTTGCAGCAAGCGCTCGAAAGCGTCGTAGCAGCCCTGGATGTCGCCTATGCAGTAAAGCGCCATGGTTGTCTTTCTTGTGTACGAAGTATGGATTTTCTGCTGGATCCTACGGTCGGCGCTGCTCCGAGGTGTACTCGGCGATGCAGATGATTGGCGAAAGCAGGCAGTCTTGGACTAGTAGGAAAAACTCAGGCAATCTTTGCCTCTGTTGCCGGGTGGCATAAGCTCAAGGAGCTGCTTTACGAGATTTTGGGAGAAGCAATGCTTCATTGCTGGCATTGCGTCCCGGGTGATATCTCCGAGGTTATCTACGTCCCTGGCTTCAATAACCGTCATCGTCGTGCTGGTTATTGTTATTGCTTTTATAACGATAATTTATGCCTGATCAGTTATTGTGCGAATAGTTCAGCCTTATCTGGAACTGATTGCAATCGCTATTGCCTCTTTTCTTTGTCTGGATTGCTTGCGCAAAAAGCCATTTGTACGACTATTGTCATTTTCAATGCATTCAGTTTTGACATAGCGATACATAAATGAATCTGGCAATTGTTCAAGGGCCGCAGAGAATTGACCGTCAGTTTGGGGGATGGGGCGAAGCTGAATTGATAGAAGTCCACGAGCCTCCAGTCGAGCAAACGTTTTTCGTATGCAAGACTGCATCTTTGATGCAGTCGCGTCCTGCTGCACATGAACCGACGGTTGCACACACTGCCCGTATGATCGGTGAAGCATATGGATACTCCCGGTATCCGTCTTTCATGCCACGGTTGACAGGGCTCTGAAAGCAGCGAGTGTGAGCAAGCTGGTGGTCTTTGGCTTAGAGAATCAGGCTTTGTTGCGAAAGCATGTGCTTGCTGCCTTCGTTCCGATCTGAAACTTTGAGCACCATGAAATGGCAGGGAGTGCGCTTGCCAAAACCGGGCGTACGATGGTTTTGATGAAAAAATGGGCTGCAATGCATCGTGACATCAGATGATTTGCAGCCGGTGATCACCATCAATTTGCACTCGCTTGATGAAGCTCTGATCCGGGCGAGGTTGAGTGATATATAGCCGGGTCTTTGCAGGGTGGATGGTTGAAGATCGACGAACTGAGAATCAGACTAGACATTCGAAACAAGCTGACGAAATAAAGAGAAGATATAACAATGTGACAGCTTGTTGGAGGTCTGAAAGCGATTGTTTGCACCATTTTGGTGAAAAAAGTAGAGTGAAGCCAAGACTTTTGAAGTGATTGCTCTGGAAGGAAAAAGGGTTGATAAAATTTTGGCAAGCAAGGTCTGTGTTAATTAGATAAATTACACAAAGTTACTTTTGTATGATTTGAATATTGTGGTTTGTGCGTATAGAAAAAACGAGATCGATCATTAATTCTCCGTATAATAATATTTCTTAAATCAACAATTGAAGCGCACATCATGAGCACATACAAGGAACTGCTAAAGCAAAAGCAAGATCTGGAACAGCAAATCAACGAAGCTCGTACCCGTGAACTCGCTGATGCTGTGGCCAAGGTCCGTGCATTGATCGAAGAATACGGTCTGACTGCTGAAGACGTTTTCCCTCCCGCACGTGCGCGCTCCGCTAATGCCGGTGCCAAAGTGGCTCCCAAGTATCGCGATCCCGCAACGGGTCAGACTTGGACTGGCCGTGGCAAGCCGCCAAAGTGGATTGCTGATCAGGACCGCGAACAATTCGCTATCTGATCGCCATTCGCTGCGCAAGTTGAAAGAGCCCGCCTTCCAGGTGGGCTTTTTTCATGGGGCTTGGAATATCAAAAGATCCATGGGCATATGGTTGGGCGTTTTGATCTGACTTGATCAAGCAGCGCTAACCGGGCCTGCGCAAGGCGGCACAATATTCATATGAATAAGCAGGTGTTGATTGCAGGTGGCGGCATTGGCGGCCTGGCCACGGCGATTGCAGCGGCGCGCTCCGATTGGGATGTGCGCCTGTTTGAGCGGGCCGCGCAGTTTTCCGAGGTAGGTGCAGGTATTCAGCTGGGGCCGAATGTGATTCGTTGTCTGCAGGCCTGGGGTTTGCAGCGGCCTTTGCAGCAGGTGATTGCATCGCCTACGGCCTTGCGGGCCTGCAGCGCGGTATCGGGTCAGGAGCTGGGGCGTTTGCCGTTGGGTTCGGAAATCGTTCATCGCTATGGTGCAGCCTATGCCACGATTCACCGTGCCGATCTGCACAGCCTGCTGTTGGCGGCGCTGCAGCAGCAGTCTCAGGTGCATCTGAACCTGCAGCAGTCGGTGCTCTCCTATACCGATCAGGAGGGCGTGATCACCATACGTACCGATGCTGGCAAGCTGATCGAAGGTGATGCCTTGATCGGCGCCGACGGTGTGCGCAGTGCCGTACGGGCTCAGATGCTGGGCGACGGACCGCCGCGAGTCACCGGGCATCTGGCCTACCGTGCCATGGTGCACCAGGCACAGCTGCCCAAACGTCTGCGCACCGGCGAGGTGACGGCCTGGCTAGGCCCGCAGCTGCATGCGATTCAATATCCGGTGCGGCGTGGCGAGCTGCAAAACCTGGTGGTCATTGTGAGCGGTCCGGCGCCCGATGATCTGGACCATTGGGATCACTCTGCCAATCTGCCCGATCTGCTGCAGCACCTGAAAGGCGTTTGCGGCTATCTGCAGGATCTGGTGCAGCATGTGCCGGAGGCTGGTGGTGAATGGCGTTTGTGGCCGGTGGCAGACCGGGTTCCGCTATCTTCTGCGGCCCAGATGGCCCAGGGCCTGGTGGCTCTGGTAGGGGATGCCGCCCACCCCATGCGACCCTATCTGGCCCAGGGGGCGGGCATGGCGATCGAGGATGCGGCAGAGCTGCAAAGAGCGCTGTCCATGCACGATCTGGATGTGAGCTTGCGCCTGCGCCGCTATGCGCTGAACCGCTGGCAGCGCAATGCGCGGGTGCAGGAGCGCTCCCTGCGCAATGGCCGTATCTTTCATGCGACCGGCCCTATGCGCTGGGGGCGGGATCTGTCTTTGCGTGCCCTGGGCGGGCGCATCATGGACGTGCCCTGGCTCTATGACGGCGAGAACTGAGTGGCTATAAAAACATAGCTACCTGCACTTAGATATTCAAGGCTGGAGCCTTGTTTTGCTTGAAGTTCTTAGTGCGCCGCTTTTCCAAGCATGGGCGAAGCCTGGATGAAGCGGTATGCCAGTGCGCCGGATACCAGCATGGCTGCAATCATCAGCATCACGGCCAGATAGATGTCCGAGCCCTGGCGCTCGGCAAATCCGGCCACCACGCCCGATAGCGACTGCATCAGGGCTGCGCCCAGAAACATGGCCATGGTGAAGATGGACAGTGCCCGGCCCGTGGTCTCGCGCGGGTAGGAGGAGCGCACATCGGCATACAGCAGGGCGCCATAGCCTGACAACACGCTCATGAGCAGCAGCAAGAGCACGGTCAGCACAGGGTGATGCACCAGTGCCAACGCCGTGAAAATGCCGCCCATGAGCAGGGCAAAATTGAAAATACGCGTGCGCCGCTGGGTAGGGCCGGGGTCCACGCGCCCGAACATGGACGGCGCAAACAGCGAAATGACCGATGCCGCCAGCGCCACGTTGCCGGTGGAGACCAGCGAGAACTGATAGCGGTCCATGAGCATGGGGCTGAGCCACAGGCCGCGCACGGTGAGAAAAGAGGCATAGCTGACCATGCCCAGCAGCACAATGCCCCAGGTGTGGGGCAGCAGCAGCAGGCTGCCAAAGCCTTTGAGCGCTTCCATGAAGCTGGGTTTGGGCAGCGCATCGCTGGCCACCATCGGCTCATGCACGCGCAAAAAAATCAGCAGCCAGGACAGCACGCACAGCACGGCCAGCAGGCCAAAGCCGGTGCGCCAGCCATAGTGCTGTACCAGCCAGGCCAGCGGCGTGCCGGTAAACAGCAGACCCAGGCCGCCCAGGCCCAGGGCCACGCCGGAGATGTAGGCGAATTTTTCGGGCGGAAAGTGGCGCGCGATAAACATGGTGGAGGCCAAAAAGGCCGGCGAGCAGCCCACGCCTATCAGCAACTGGCCCAGCATCAGCCAGGAATAGCTGGGTGCCATGGCCGACAGGGCCGCGCCCACAATGGTCAGCGGAAAGGTCAGCAGCACGGTCTTGCGCAGGCCGTAAATATCCATGCCTATGCCCATCAGCAACTGTGCCACGCCAAAGGACAGGCCGAACAGCCCGGCAAACGAGCCCAGGGATTGGGCGGAGAGGCCGAAGTCGGTGCGCAGCCCGTCGGCCATGATGGAGGCCGTGGTGCGAAAAGCCTGGCTTAGCGCAAAGCCGGTGAGCAGGCAGACCAGCATGGCCCAAACGTTGGAGAAGGG
>NZ_CBCSIW010000015.1:46294-114220 GCF_965139575.1 Comamonas aquatilis
GGGCGGGTTTGCTGGCGGGGGGGGCTTGGGAGGCGCTCTGAGCGGAAGGCATGGGGAGATTGTTGCGATGTTAGATTTTTCTCGCAGCCTAAAGAATTCAGGCTGCCCGCGCTGTCACCAAAGAGCAGCAGGGGCAGCCTGAATGGCGACGACTTGTTTCGGCTGGCTTACAGCTCGGTGCGCAAGCTCCAGATTTCAGGGAACAGCACCACGTCCAGCATCTTCTTGAGATAGCTCACGCC
Source organism: Comamonas aquatilis (assembly GCF_965139575.1). Lineage (NCBI taxonomy): Bacteria > Pseudomonadati > Pseudomonadota > Betaproteobacteria > Burkholderiales > Comamonadaceae > Comamonas > Comamonas aquatilis. Next base: position 46,537 of record NZ_CBCSIW010000015.1, read on the forward strand.
GCCGGTGCCGCCGGTGCCGCGCTTGAAGCCTATGACGCGTTCCACGGTGGTCAGGTGGCGGAAGCGCCACAGGCGGAAAGCGTCCTCGATATCGGCCAGCTTTTCGCCCAGCTGGTACAGATCCCAGTATTTGTGCGGGTCGCGGTAGACGGTGATCCAGGCCTGCTGTACGCCTTCGCTGGCCTCATAGGGCTGGGTCCAGTCGCGCTGCAGGCGGTCTGCCGGCACGTCAATGCCTTCACGGGCCAGCAGTTGTAGCGACACGTCGTACAGCGACGGCGCTTCGTAAGCCGCTTGCACCTGTGTCAGCAGATCGCTGCGGTGCTCATGGGGCTTGAGCATGGCGGCATTCTTGTTGCCCAGCGAAAATTCGATGCTGCGGTACTGGTAGCTTTGAAACCCGCTGGATTGGGCCAGATAGGGGCGCATGGCCGTGTACTCGGGCGGCGTCATGGTCGAGAGCACCGTCCAGGCGCTGACCAGCTGCTCCATGATGCGGCTGACCCGGGCCAGCATCTTGAAGGCGTCGGGCTTGGTCTCGCCCGAGGCATTGGCAATCGCTGCCGTGGCGGCGCGTACCTCGTGCAACATCAGTTTCATCCACAGCTCGCTGGTCTGGTGCTGAACGATGAACAGCATTTCATCGTGCGCAGGCGAGAGCGGGTGCTGGGCCGTGAGGATTTGATCCAGATGCAGATAGTCGCCATAGCTCATGTCGCGGCTGAAATCGAGCTGGGCTTTTTCATCGCGAACAATGGCTGCGCCGCCATGCATGGGGCAGCCGGAGGATTCGGTAGTCATGTCAGAGTCGTTCGTTATCGTGTGCGGTGCGCGCAGCGTAACCCAAACCCGGGCCGTCGCGTCAGCTCGCTGACATCGCTTTGATGGCGCGCCGCTGCAAAAACGTGGATGCGCCCGGTTTTCTTCTTGCGTACAGTGGGCTGCAATCCTGTGGCGATCAAAGCAAAAACCATGTCCGATAACCCCATCATCACCCAATGCTGCCGCTGGCTGGAGAGCGAAGAGCCCGCTCCCACGCTGGCCGAACTGGCCCGACGCGTGGACCTGAGCTCCTGGCAGCTGCACCGGGCCTTCAGTCGCGCCACGGGTTTGACGCCCAAGGCCTATGCCAACGCCCAGCGCGGCCAGAGTCTGCGCGCCGCCTTGCAGGCCGACCAAAGCAGCTCGGTGAGCGATGCCGCCTATCTGAGCGGCTATGAAGCCAGCAGCAGCTTCTACAAACATGCGAGCACCATGCTGGGCATGCAGCCCAAGGCCTTCAGGCAGGGCGGCGCGAGCCAGACCATTCATTTTGCCGTGGCCGAATGCTCGTTGGGCAGTCTTGTGGTGGCCAGCACCGCCAGGGGCGTGTGCTGCGTGCTGCTGGGCGATGATGCCCAGGCCCTGGTCGATGATTTGCAGCAGCGCTTTGCCGCCGCCGAGCTGGTGGGGGCCGATGCGCAGTACGAGCAGACGGTGGCGCGGGTGATCGCCTTGATCGAGCGGCCGGCCTTAGGCCTGGCGCTGCCGCTGGATATCCAGGGAACGGCGTTTCAGCAGCGGGTCTGGCAGGCGTTGCAAGGCATTCCCGCCGGCCAGACCATCAGCTATTCCGCGCTGGCCCAGCGCTTGGGCAAGCCCCAGGCCGCCCGTGCCGTGGCCAGTGCGGTGGCGGCCAATCCGATTGCCGTGGTTGTGCCTTGCCACCGCGTGGTGCGCAATGACGGCAGCATCTCGGGCTACCGCTGGGGGGTGGAGCGCAAACGGGCGCTGCTGCTGCGTGAAGCTCAGCAGGCCCAGCAGGCCAAGACCGCGTAACTCTCGCTTTGATAGCGGATAGCGCTGGTATTGAAATCATTTTCAAGCAAATAGTGTTTGAAACCTATATCTGAAATGCGCTAATCGCTCTCAAAATCATAAGAATGATGGCTGATATGTACTGCGAGATCGAGCTGCCGGCGCACTACCGCTGGCAGGAATTTGCGGCTTTTCATGGACGCGATGGCCAGGGTCTGGCCGAATGTCTGGATCAGGAAGGCAGCAGCCTGCACAAGGCCCTGCTGCTGCAAGGCGAGCCGGCTTGCTTGCAACTGAGCTGGGATGAGCACCATGTGGCGGTGCAGCTGCACGGCACGGCGGCCCACCAGCATCTGGAGCAAGCCGAGCTGCAAGCCATGGCCCGACGCATGCTGGGCCTGGCCTATCCGCCGCAGGCTCTGGATGCCGCACATGGCCGTCACCCCGAACTAGGCCCTTTGCTGGCGCGGCAGGCGGGCCTGCATGTGCCGGGCACGCCCACGCCGTTTGAGGCGCTGACCTGGGCCATCATGGGTCAGCAGATCAGTGTGGCTGTGGCCATCTCGTTGCGGCGCAAGCTCATCGCACTGGCCGGCGTGCTGCTGGATCAGGCTGCCGGTGAGCCGCAGCTGGCCTATCCGGATGCGGCCCGTGTCGCCAGGCTGGATGTGGAGAGCTTGCGCGCCAACCATTTTTCCCAGGCCAAGGCGCAGACTTTGCTGGCGGTAGCCCAGGCCGTGACCTCGGGTCAGCTGCCGCTGGATGACTGGGCGGCGCAAAGTGCTGCGGGCTGGTCTGCCGACCAGGTGCAGGAGGTGGAGCAGCGCTTGCTGGCCATCAAAGGCATAGGCCCGTGGACGGTGAACTACACCTTGCTGCGCGGCTACGGCTGGCCCGACGGAAGTCTGCACGGCGACGTGGCCGTGCGCCGCGCCATCGGTCTGCTGCTGCAAAAAACAAAGCCAGATGCGGCCGAGGCGCGCATCTGGCTTGATCAATTCCAGCCCTGGCGCGCCTTGGTGGCTGCGCACCTATGGGCATCGCTGAGCAATACGGCTTTCTGATCAGGTCACGGCGTTGATCTGGTTGAACTCGGCTTTTTGCCATTCGCCCGATTCCAGCACCTGGCGCAGATACTCCACGGCATTCCACACGTCTTCAAAGCCCACGTACAGCGGCGTGAAGCCGAAACGCAGAATGTCCTTGTGGCGGCCGGTGCCGCCATCGCCCTTGCGGAAGTCGCCGATCACGCCGCGCGCGATCAGCGCCTGCACGATGGCATAGGCACCGCTGTCCTTGCCAGCCACGCCCAGACCTTCATCGCGAGTCAGGCAGACCTGGGAGCCGCGTGCCGCATGCTCGCGCGGTGTCGCCAGACCCAGGCCGTGGCCCTGGCAGCGCTCTTCCACGAGCTGGATGAACAGGTCAGTCAGCGCCAGCGATTTCTTGCGCAGCGCGGCCATGCCTCCGAAAGCCTCGGCCTCGGTGTAGATGTCGATGCCGCACTGCAGCACGCTCATGCTGATCATGGGCTGGGTGCCGCAGAGATAGCGCTGGATGCCCTGGGCGGGGTGGTAGTCGGGCACGAACTTGAAAGGCTCGGCGTGGCCGAACCAGCCCGACAGCGGTTGCCAGAAGCGGTTGATCAGACGCGGATGGGCCCAGACAAAGGCCGGCGAGCCCGGGCCGCCGTTCAGGTATTTGTAGCTGCAGCCCACGGCAAAGTCGGCATTCGCAGCCTTGAGGTCGATGGGCACGGCGCCTGCGCTGTGGCACAGATCCCAGACGCAGAGAATGCCCTGGGCATGGGCGGCGGCGGTGACGGACGCCATATCGTGCATGGCACCGGTGCGGTAGTTCACATGGGTGAGCATGGAAATCGCCACATCGGCCTGCAGCGCACCGGCGATTTCCTCGGGCTCCAGCAGCACCAGCTCCAGGCCGTATTCCTGGCAGACGGACTGGGCGATATACAGGTCGGTGGGGAAGTTGCTGCGCTCGCTGATCAGTTTTTTGCGCTCGGGCGCATCTTCACGGGCAATGCGTGCAGCGGCGCTCAGCACCTTGTAGAGATTGATGGAGGTGGTGTCGGTAAACACCAGCTCGCCCTGGCCCACGCCCAGCCAGGGAGCAAATTGATTGCCCAGACGCTCGGGCAGGGTGATCCAGCCGGCCTTGTTCCAGGAGGTGATGAGGTCCTGGCCCCATTCCTGCTGCACCACCTGGGCGGCGCGGGCGGCGGCGGCCTTGGGCTGGGCGCCCAGAGAGTTGCCGTCCAGATAGATCACGCCTTCGGGCAGGGCAAAGCGATCACGCAGCGGGCGCAGCGGGTCCTGGGCATCGAGTGCGCGGCAGTCTTGCAAGGTAGTCATTGTCTTCCTCTATTTGTTTTGATAGCTGTCAGCGCAGATGGTAGCTGGGCTTGGGGCTGATTTTTCTTGAAACTCAACGCAGAGCGCGCAACACGGCGCGCACCGGGGAGGCATCGGCCTCGCTGAGCTTGAGCGGCAGGGCAATCAGTTCGTAATCGCCTTCGGCCACCGCGTCCAGCACCAGATTCTCCAGCACGCGCAGGCCGCGCGCGCGGATCACCATATGGCTGTCCAGACTCTTGCTGCTGGCCGGGTCGATGCTGGCCGTATCTATGCCAATCAGCTGCACGCCGAGATCGGCCAGCTTCTTGACGGTCTCGGGCGCATAGGCGGCAAGTCCCGGGTCCCAGACCGTGGGGGCGTTTTGGTAGGTGCGGACCAGCACGCGTGCGGGCAGGTCGGCGTCAACAGCGTGCTCTATATGCTGCCACTCGATCAGCGGGCCGCAGCCTATGGCATGAATCACGCGGCAGGGGCCGAGAAAGGCGTTCAGATCAACAGCGCCAATGGCCGCGCCCTGCGCGTCATAGTGCAGCGGTGCATCGGCATGGGCGCCCACATGGGGGCTCATATGAATGGCGCTGACATTGACCGGGCAGGCCGGGCCGATGGTGGCGCACCACTCCTGGCTGTAAGGCGTATCGCCCGGAAAGACCGGTGCGGCGGGATGAATGGCGGGAGAAATATCCCAGATCTGGCGAGTCATTGTGATGCTTTGGGCGCGCGTGGGCGATACCACACAGCATAGATCACCACCAGCACCACCAGGAACGGCACGCCCACCAGGGTGGTGGTGCGGAACTCCTTGGTAAACAGCGTGGTGATGATCACGCCGGCCATCAGCGCCGCGCCCAGCAGGGTGAACACCGGAAAGCCCCACATGCGGAACTGCAGGCGCTGGCCCGGGTGTTCGCGCTGCCAGCGGGGGCGGAAGAACAAATGGGTGACGAAGACCATGAACCAGGCAAACATGGCGCCGAACATGGCAATCGACATCATCAGCTCCAGCGACTCCTGGGGCTTGAAGTAATTGAGCACCATGGCCACGGCCATGCCCATGCAGGAGACGGCAATCGCACCCAGCGGCACGCCGCGGCGATTGAGGCTGCCCATGGCGCGGGGCGCATAGCCGCCACGCGAGAGGCTGAACATCATGCGCGAGGTGACGTAGAGCTGGCTGTTCATGGCCGACAGCGAGGCCAGCAGCACCACGAAATTGAGCACATGGGCGCCGCCCGGAATGTGCAGATATTCCATGACCTTCACAAAGGGGCTGGTGTCGGTGCTGGCATGGTGCCAGGGCACGATGGCCAGCATCAGGGCCAGCGACAGCAGATAAAACAGCACCAGTCGCAGCACCGTGGTCTTGAAAGCCGAGGTGACAGCCTGCCTGGGGTTTTCGGCCTCGCCGGCAGCAATGGCAATGGATTCCAGGCTCAGGTAGCTGAAGATGGCCACGATCACGCCCACCCAGGTGCCCCAGAGTCCGTTGGGGAAAAAGCCGCCGCCCGCCGTGTAGTTGGCAAAGCCCACGCCTTCGGGGCGCGAGCCGAACACCACATAGGCCCCGATCAGGATAAAGGCCACGATGGCCGCCACCTTGATCATGGAAAACACATACTCCACCTGGCCGAAGGCCTTGACGCTGGTGGCATTCACGGCAGCCAGAGCCACGGAAAACAGGGCCACCCAGATCCACTGATCGACCTGGGGAAACCAGTAAGCCATGTATTTGCCCACGGCCGTCACCTCCATGCCCACGGCCAGCACCACGGCCGCCCAGTAGGCATAGCGCACCACAAAGCCCGCCATGGGGCTGATGTAGTGCTCGGCATAGGCGCCAAAAGAGCCGCTGGTGGGGTGGGCCACCGTCATCTCGGCCAGACAGCCCATGAGCAGCAAGCCGATCAGCGCGCCTATCGCATAGCTGATGAGTACGCTGGGCCCGGCAAAGCCGATGGCAAAGGCGCTGCCCATGAACAAGCCAGTGCCAATGGCGCCGCCAATGGCAATCATGGTCATCTGGGCGGCGTTCAGTTGCTGGTGCAACCCGGTCTCGCGCTGCTGAATGCTGTCAAAGTCGGCCATATGCCCTGAAATCCCTGAGTCGCCAAAACCCGCAAGTATGAGCTGTATCGCTGTTGGCGATGGCTGGCGTCGCCGATTCCCGGGCTGCTGTGCAGGGGCTCAGCGCGGCAGGGCGGCGCGGGCGTAGCTGCCCGGTGTGAGCGCGTGATGGGCCTTGAAGCTGCGCTGCAAATGGGCTTGATCGGCAAAACCCATGCTGTGTGCGGCGGCGGACAGGGTGCTGCCCTGGGCTAGCAGGCGGCGCGCGCCATTGAGACGCAGATTGAGTCGGTATGCGCCGGGCGTCACGCCGGTTGCGGCCTTGAAATGGCGAATAAAGCGCGAGGCGCTCATGCCGCAGGCCTGCGCCAGATGCAGCACGCTGGGCGGATCTTCGGGGGATTGGTGCAAACTGTTGAGCGCTAGATTGATGGCCTCGGCGTTCATGGCGGGGTTTGCGGCCGTCGCGGCCCGGCCATGCTGGCGTAGCAGGGTCAGCAAGTCATCGCTGGCCCGGGTCAGCTGGGCCTGGTCTTTGCTATGGGTCTGAATCAGCGTGCATAGCTGTTCAAGCACGCCGGCGGCCCGGGGGCAGCGCAAAGCGGGCTGAACAAAGTCCAGGGCCTGCAGACCGAGGCGGGCATGGAGCCAGTCCGCATCCAGATAGAGCATGCGGTACGACCAGTGGCTGACCTGCTCGGGATTGCAAGCATGCCAGACGCCGGGTTCGATTAGCACCACATCGCCGGGTACGACCAGGCCCGGCCTCTGCGGATGCTGAAACCGGGCCTGACCGGCATCCACAATGCCTAGCGAGTACTCGGCATGCATGTGCAGGCGGTAGCAGTGCGCAGAGTTGCGGCTGACCCTGAGCTCGGCCCAGGCCAGCTGGGCATGGCGATGGAACTGGTGGCTGGTGTTCATGATGGCAGCATCATGCCTGCAACACTGGCAAGCAGCAGGGCGGCGAGCAACTGGTGAAACCCATGCTGGCGCCTGGCGTTGCACAGCCAGCGGCTCAAGGCCTTGCCCAGTACGGCCCAGAAGCCGACACCCAGCAGGCAGGCGAGCAGGGAAATCAGACATAGCGCATACAGGGCGCCGGGCATGGGCTTGCTTTGCGGGAGTGTGAATACGCCCACGGCCGACAGCGCAAACAGCCAGGCTTTGGGGTTGAGCAGCTGTATGGCCGCCCCCTGGGAAAACAGCTGCCAGGCGCTTTGCTTTGGCGGGCTCTGCTCATGCCCGGCTTGCTTGGCCGGAGCCTTGGCCAGCACCCATGCCAGGCGCAGCAGATAGGCGGCGCACAGCCACTGGGCTGCGGCAGCGAATGCCGGCATTTTGAGCAGTAGTTGCTGCGCGCCTTGGCCCATGCACCAGACGATGGCCGCATAGCTGGTGCTGGCGCCCAGCACATACACCATGGCCGCAGCTGCGCTGTGCTGGCCGTGGCGCAAGGCCATCACATTGACCGGCCCGGGGGTGATGGCACCGACCAGGGCAAAGCCGGCCATGGCAAGCAAGGGAGAAAGAAGAGGGGTGAGGGAAGGCGTGAGCATGCCCTCAGTCTGGAAGGCGATGCCGGTTTTGTATTGAACGCAATTGCGCGCCGGCGGGCTGCTGTCTTCAGACCAGGCCGCTGTCCAGTGCCGCCATTCCATGGCGCAGGCGCACCCGGTTGCAGGCGTCCGAGCCGGCGGAAAACTCCCGGCAGGGCGAGGGGCGCCATTCGTAAATGCCGCAACTGGCTTTTTCGCCCACCTTGCCCACCAGGGCCGCGCAGCGTGGGCGGGCCCAGTCTGTGCCGCGCATGCGACAGGTGTAGTCCGTGACTTCGTCGATCAGGCCCGCAGGCACGGCTCCGCCATTGTCCTGGGATTCGTGCACGGAAAAATCCACACGAAACGAGGCGCAGCAGGCGCCGCAGGTGAGGCAGGGGTGGGTCATGGTGGGTTGGGGCCAAAAGCGGGCAGGGGTGGATTTTCTCTGCCTCGGCCTCTGGCGCGCGGGTGCCGGGCATAAGCCTGACTGCGCAGAAAGGAAACCTTTGGTGGCTCTGGCTCTGCCTCTCGGGAGAAGCAAACGCAGACTAGGCCCAAGCCGCCGGGTGCATACCTGACTTCAGCGCCACCTGTCCCAGGTCGGGCACTTTCTCGCCTGAACCATAATGAGAATTAAACTCAATAAAATGCGGAGCTATGAGTATTTTGCAGTCCTCGGCCCCCGGTAGCGCGGCCCCCGTTTTACCTTTGGATGGTGTGGCTGAGTCCCTCCAGCCACAGGCAGCTGCATTGGCAGCTACCGTCAGTCTCGACACATTGGCGCCCAACGTACCGGCCCGCGTGGTCGATCTGGTCAGCGCCAGCAATGCGGAGGAGCAGGAGCTGATGCTGCGCCTCATGGAAATCGGCTTCTTGCCCGGTGAGCGCGTGCGCATTGTGGCTACGGGCTTTCCCGGTCCCGACCCGCTGGCCGTGCGCGTGGGCGAAGCCACGTTTGCGCTGCGCCGATATGAAGCCTCCAAAGTCTTGGTGGCCCTGGAGGGCAAGGCATGAACGCGCGTGAGAATCCGACGACCGAGCCAGGCGTGCAAAGCATCTCTATCCAGCCCATGAACAAGGCCCAGAGCCAAGGCGCCACGGCGCCCGATGCGCAGGCGCCGCTGCGCGCGGCCCTGCTGGGCAACCCGAACTGCGGCAAGACCGCGCTGTTCAATCTGCTGACTGGCGCCCGCCAGAAGGTGGCCAACTACGCCGGCGTGACGGTGGAGCGCAAGGAAGGCTGGCTGACCACGCCGGCCAAGCGCCGCGTGCGCCTGCTGGATTTGCCAGGCACCTACAGCCTGCACGCGCATAGCGAAGACGAGCGCATTACCCGCGACATCGTCAGCGGCCTGCACAGTCGTGAAGCGCCGCCTGAACTGCTGATCTGCGTGACCGATGCCACCCATTTGCGCCTGAACCTGCGCCTGGTGCTGGAAGCGCGTGCCCTGGGTCTGCCCATGGTGCTGGTGCTCAATATGAGCGATATGGCGCGCCGCCAGGGCATTGTGGTGAACCGCGAAAAACTCAGCCAGGCGCTGGGCATGCCCGTGGTGGAAAGCGTGGGCGTGCGCCTGGATGGCGGCAAGGAATTGCTGGCCTGGCTCGATACCGATGCAGCCCGCCAGCTCACCGCCCCCTCCAGGGAAGGTCAGTGGCAGCCCAAAGCCGGCCTGGGCGCCAAGGAGCAGTTGCTGAGCCTGCACCAGCAGGTGGCCGAGATCATGCGGGTGGCGGTGCAGGAACCCCAGGTGGACACCCAGCGCGACGACCGCATCGACTCCGTGGTGCTGCACCCGGTCTGGGGCACGCTGCTGCTGCTGGTGACGCTGTTCCTGATCTTCCAGGCCGTGTTCAGCTGGGCCGAGCCATTGATGGAAGGCATTGAAGGCGGCGTGGCCCATTTTGGCGAATGGGTGGGCAATGTCATGCCTGAGGGCGTGTTGCGCAGCCTGCTGGTCGATGGCGTGATTGCCGGCACCGGTGCCGTGCTGGTTTTTTTGCCGCAGATTCTGATTCTGTTCTTCTTCATCCTGGTGCTGGAAGACTCTGGCTATCTGCCGCGAGCCGCCTTCTTGCTGGACCGCATCATGGGCACCGTCGGTCTGTCGGGTCGCTCCTTCATCCCGCTGCTGTCCAGCTTTGCCTGTGCCGTGCCCGGCATCATGGCCACGCGCTCCATCAGCAGCTGGCGCGACCGACTGCTGACCATCATGATTGCGCCGCTGATGACTTGCTCGGCGCGCCTGCCTGTGTATGCGCTGCTGATCGGTGCCTTCATCCCCGAGCAGACCGTGGGGGGCTTGTTCAATCTGCAAGGTCTGGTGCTGTTTGCCCTGTATATCGGCGGCATTGTCAGCGCCATGGCCGTGGCCTGGGTGGCCAAGCTGGCCCGCGAGAACAAGACGCGCACGCCGCTGATGATGGAGCTGCCCGCCTATCGCTGGCCCAGCGTGCGCAGCCTGATGCTGGGCTTGTTCGAGCGTGCCCTGATCTTCCTGCGCCGCGTGGGCGGCATCATCTTGACGGTGAGTATCGTGCTGTGGTTCCTGGCCAGCTACCCGGGCGCACCGGAAGGTGTGACCGAAGGCGCCATCCGCTACAGCTTTGCCGGCCAGATCGGACGCTGGCTGGAAGTGGTGCTGGCACCGATCGGCTTTAACTGGCAGATCGCGATTGCCCTGGTGCCCGGCATGGCCGCGCGCGAAGTGGCCGTGGGCGCCCTGGGCACGGTGTACGCACTGTCGGCCTCCAGCGATGACGCCATGGCCCAGCAGCTGGGCCCGCTGATTGCGCACAGCTGGTCGCTGGCAACCGCCTTGTCGCTGCTGGTCTGGTTTGTGTTTGCGCCCCAGTGCATCTCCACCTTGGCCATCGTCAAGCGTGAGACCAATGGCTGGCGCTACCCGCTGATCATGACCAGCTATATGTTTGGCCTGGCCTATCTGTGCAGCTTCATCACCTATCGTGTGGCGGTGGCCCTGGGTGCCGGTTAAGCGGCACCTGAAGAAAGGAAATGGCAAATGCAGGAAATCATTGTGGGACTGATTGTGGCCCTGGCCGCCGTGGCCCTGGTCTGGCGGCTCATGCCTTCGGCGCTCAAGCGCAAGCTGGCGCAGTCGCACCCCGCGCTGGCGGGCATCAACAAGGACAGCGGCTGTGGCGGCTGCAGTGCTTGTGGTGGCGACAGCTGCGCACCCGGCGCCAAAAAGCCTTGAGGCTTTAAAGCCGGCAAGACTGGTGAATAGCTAAAGCCTGAGGCGCTTCGCGGTGCCTCAGGCTTTTTTGTTTTTCGACGCGCTCGCGTGAGGCCATTAAAACAGGAGCTGGTTGCGATTGTTTATCAATGACTTCAGCAATGAATAGAGCTGAAGTGAAAGATGGATCAACGCAATCCGCTATCAAAATTCATAGCCTGGCGCTGACATCTGCTCCGGATCCAGCGCGTGTGGGACAAGCCGATCAAACCGATCAAGCCGTTTCCAGCCAGGCCTCCACTTCCTGCTCCAGCAGTACGGGCAGGCCTAATTTCTCGCGCGTTTCGTGGCAGCCGTAAGACGCAAACGGAAAGTCTCTGCAAGGCCTGGAGCGCTGCTCGTAAATGCCGCAGCCCAGGCAGCCATCGCCCAGATGGGGCAGCGCGGTCAGCGCCACGCAGCGCACGGGGTGGCGCTCCGTGCCGTTCATGCGGGCACGGTTGCCGCCCACTTCATGGGCCATGGCGTCGGGCACGGTGCCGCCCATGGATTGCAGCTCGTAGACGGAAAACTCCACACGGTAGTTTTGACAGCAGGCGCCGCAGCGCAGGCAGGGGTGAATGGCTTCGTTCATCGGGGTTTCTTCGAATTTCGGGCACGGGCAACAGGCTGGCTTCCTTCTGTGGAGTCAGCTGTATCCAGTGGTGATGGCGCTGCGCAGCAGCAGCGGCAGCTCACTAGGTGTGGCCTTGAAGAAACTTCAGATAGAACGTGTGAATGCGCACATAAAGCGCGCGTACGCGGGCGGCAAATGGCCTGCGCGGCCCGAAAACAGAAGGCACGCGCGTGTGGCGTGCAATGTGCGGATGGTGCAGCGCGCTGGCACCAAAGCCGTGGCTGGGGCCATGGGCCAGCCGGCGCACAAAAGCAAACACCGCCTGCGGGTGTGGAACCAGCAGGCGGTGTCTGAAGGGGGTGTGGCTCAGGTGCATGGATGGGGTGGTATGCAACTGGGCCAGGGCGTGGCAGATCAGCCGGGCTGACGGCCGATCAGCAGGTATTCCATCAGTGCTTTTTGCACATGCATGCGGTTTTCCGCCTCGTCCCAGACCACGGATTGCGGGCCGTCGATGACTTCGGCTTCCACCTCTTCGCCGCGGTGGGCGGGCAGGCAGTGCATGAACAAGGCATCAGTCCTGGCGGCAGCCATCATCTCGGCATCCACGCACCAGTCGGCAAAGGCCTTCTTGCGCGCTTCGTTCTCGGCCTCGTAGCCCATGCTGGTCCACACGTCGGTGGTGACCAGGTCGGCGCCTTTGCAGGCTTCCAGGGGGTCCTTGAAGACTTCATAGCAGCCGGGGTTGACGGGCTTGCCGTTGAAGGCCAGTTGTTCGTCCACCTCATAACCGCCGGGCGTGGACAGGTGCACCTTGAAGCCCAACAGATCGGCCGCCTGCAGCCAAGTATTGGCCATGTTGTTGCCGTCGCCCACCCAGGCTACGACCTTGCCCTTGATGGAGCCGCGGTGCTCGATGAAGGTGAAGATGTCGGCCAGGATCTGGCAGGGATGGAACTCGTTGGTCAGGCCGTTGATCACGGGCACGCGCGAGTATTCGGCAAAGCGCTCGATCTTGTCCTGGCCAAAAGTGCGGATCATGACCAGATCGGTCATGCGGCTGATGACGCGGGCGCTGTCCTCGATGGGCTCGGCGCGGCCTAGCTGGCTGTCGCCCGTGGTCAGGTGGACCACGGAGCCGCCCAGCTGGTACATGCCGGCTTCAAAGCTTACGCGGGTGCGGGTGCTGGCCTTCTCGAAGATCATGGCCATGGTGCGATCGACCAGGGTGTGATGCTTTTCGTAGCCCTTGAACTTTTTCTTGATCAGGGCAGCGCGCGACAGCAGGTAGTCGTACTCGTCGGCCGTGAAATCGGAAAATTGCAGATAGTGTTTGATGGCTGTCATCGGCTGGTCTTTCATTCCGACAGGAATTGCAGGATCAGGGGCTTGAGCTTGGCCACGACTTCGTCGGCTTCTGCTTCGGTCATGATCAGCGGCGGCACCAGGCGCACCACGGTGTCGGCGGTCACGCTGAACAGCAGGCCGGCTTCGGCACCGCGGCCCAGCAGCACGCCGCAAGGCTTGTTCAGCTCGATGCCGATGATCAGGCCCTCGCCGCGCACGTCCACCACGCCTGCCACCTCAGCCAGTTCCTGCTTGAGCTTGGCTTTCAAGTGTGCACCAACCTGGGTGGTATGTGCCAGCAGGCCATCTTCTTCCATGATGCGGATGGTTTCGATGCCGGCGCGCATGGACAGGGGGTTGCCGCCAAAGGTGGTGCCGTGGTTGCCGGGCTTGAGCACTTCGGCCGCCTTGCCGTGGGCCAGCAGCGCACCCACGGGAACGCCCGAACCCAGGCCTTTGGCCAGAGACATCACGTCGGGCACGATGCCTGCCCATTGGTGGGCAAACCACTTGCCGGTGCGGCCCATGCCCGATTGCACCTCGTCCAGAATCATCAGCCAGTCATTGGCGTCGCACAGCGCGCGCACCTGCTGCATGTACTCGGCGCGCATGGGGTGCAGACCACCTTCGCCCTGGATGGGTTCCATCATCACGCCCACGATATTGGGGTTGCCTTCGGTGGCTTGCTTCAGAGCTTCGATATCGTTGGCGGCAATGCGCACAAAACCGTCCAGCAGGGGGCCAAAGCCTTCGCGTACCTTGGGGTTGGCCGTGGCGCTCATGGTGCCCAGCGAGCGGCCGTGGAAAGCATGGTCATAGACCACGATCACGGGGTTCGCGATGCCCTTGTCCACGCCATACTTGCGGGCCAGCTTGATGGCGGCTTCGTTGGCTTCCAGGCCGGTGCTGCAAAAGAAGGCTTTGTCCATCTTGGCGCGCTCGGTCAGCAGCGTTGCCAGCTTTTCCTGGCCGGGCACGTAGTAGTAGTTGGAGCAGTGGATCAGCGTGGCAATCTGTTCCTGCAGTGCAGGCACCAGCTTGGGGTGGTTGTGGCCCAGGGTGTTGACTGCAATGCCGCCCAGTGCGTCGAGGTATTCCTTGCCGTTGACATCCCACAGACGGCAGCCTTGGCCTCGCTCCAAAGCGATGGGTACGCGGCCATAAGTGGTCATCACGTGGGGTTCGGCAGCCTCGATGAAAGCGGTCATTGCAAAAATCTCCTCTAGCGGGACAGTCAGTTGCGCAGTGGGATGGAAGGTTTGTTCCTGCACTGCAACATAAAAAATTGCGAGGTCCGATTCTAGAGTGCCCGGATAACCCCAACATTGCGCTTTGCGCATCGCAGCCATGCAATGAGCCTACGTCATACTAGGGTTGACATGCTTTGGCCTGCCCCGACTCTTATGCAAGAGCTAGAATAATCTATTGGGCATGTAGGCGGCGACCCCGCCCCGATGGCCCCGGATCCTTTTGGCGCATATTTGATGGTTACCCCTTCCAGCAAAGAACTGTTCATTCTGGGTATGACCCAGTCCGGCAAAACCTTTCGACCCAGCGACTGGGCTGAACGATTGGCGGGCGTGATGAGCCAGTTTCGGCCTGGCGGCGCCTGCGCAGGCAGCCATCTGAGCTATTCGCCCTGGTGTGTGCCCACGGTGATGAATGGCGTCAAGTGCGTGGTGGTCAACCGCGATCTGCGTGACTACGAACCCATGGCCTGGGACTTCTGTCTGAACTTCGCCAAGGACAACGACCTGCAAGTGGCCGAAGCCTGCCTGCTGCCCGATGAGGTCGCGGCTAAAAAAGGCTGAAAATATCTCTGCTGCCAAAGCAGCATGCAAACGACAAAGGCTTCCACGGGAAGCTTTTTTTGTGCCTGTCTTTGCCTGCAGCGGGCTCAGCGGCCGGTGTTCGCCGTAGCTAGCAGACGGGCCTCGCGCCAGGGGCCCCAGCGGTAATAGGCCAGGGACAGCAGCATGGACACCAGGGCGCTGAGCGGAAAGCTCCACCACAGTGCATCCAGCCCCCACAGAGGCTGCAGCCCCCAGGCCAGGGGTAGGCGCACACCCCATAAGGCCAGGGCCAGAATGGCCAGCGGTACCAGCACGGCTCCTGTGGAGCGCACGATTCCTGCGAGCACGCCGCTCACGCCCAGCAGCACAAACGAGAACAGTACGATGCGATTGAGGTGGCGCGCCGGCTCCAGGGCGGCGCTGCCTTCGGGCAGGAACCAAGCCAGCACCGAGCGGTCGAAAGTCAGGATCAAGGCCACGCAACTGCCGGTCAGCAGCAGGTGGCAGATCACTCCGGCGCGTGCCGTGCGGGCCACGCGCGGCCAGTGGCCAGCGCCCACGTTCTGGGCGGCAATGGTGGCGCAGGCCGAGGCCACGGCAATGGCCGGCATTTGCACATAAGCCCACAGCTGAAGTGCCGCGCTATAGGCGGCCGAAGCCTGGGCGCCGTGGCGGTTGACCAGGGTCAGCATCAGCACCAGAGAGAGCGCCACCAGCAGCATCTGAAGACCCATGGGTAAGCCCTTGGTGATGAGGCAGCGCACCAGTTCAGGCGCGGGCCGCAGGTAGCGGCGCTGGCGCCAGCCTATCCACAGCGGAGCCCGCCGCCGGCGCAACCAGGCCAGCAGGCCGATGAGGCCCAGGCTGTTGGCCACCAGGGTGGCCAGGGCCGATCCGGCCATGCCCCAGCCTGGCAGTGGGCCGGCGCCGAAGATGAACAAAGGGTTGAGTGCTGCGTCGCCCAGGGCCACGGCCAGCAGGGCGACAAAAGGCGTGCGACTGTCGCCCGTGCCGCGCAGCACGGCCGCCACAAAGATCAGCATCAGCATGGGCGGCAGTGCCAGAAAGAGCACGCGCAAATAGTCCACGGCCATGGCGGCGGTGGCGGGGGCGGCGCCCAAGGCGCTGAGCAAAGGGGTGGCCAGCGGCCAGCCCAGGGCTGCCATTAGCAGAGCTGCACCAAGAAACAGGATGGCACTGCTGCCTGTGATGCGACGTGCCCGTGCCCAGCGGCCGGCGCCCACGGCCTGGGCCACCAGCAAGTTGGTGGCCTGGCTGATGCCGAAGATCAGTGCGATCAGTGCAAACAGCAGATTGTTGGCATGCACGGCCGCAGACAGGGCGGCTTCGCCCAGGTGGCGCCCTATCCAGAAGGCGTTGACCGAGGTGTTGAGCGACTGCAGCACATAGCCGCCCCACAGAGGCAGGGAAAAGCGCAGCAGAGCGCGGCCAATAGAGCCTTGGGTCATGGAGCGGTGCATGAAAAGAGAGAGGAGGGCTGGCTCCAATAAAAAGCCCCGCGCGGCACGGGCCGGCGGGGGCTTTGCTGGAAAAACCGGGCTTAGAGCGCCTGCATTTCCTTGTTCAGCTGCGTGGGGTTTTGCGGCGCAGCGGGGGCGGCTGGAGCCGCAACGGGCGCATCGGCCTTCTTGCCCACGGTCAGCGGTACGTCCACATAAGGCAGCTTCAGGGCGGAGCTGGTCATGCGGCGGATCTCGTTGGTGTAGGCTGCATCTTCATTGATCTTGCGACCGTACGAAGGCACGATCTGCTGGATCTGGGCCTTCCACTCGGCGCCGGCCATCTGCTCGGGGAAGGACTTCTTGAGCAGGTTCAGCATGATGTGAGGCGCGGTGGATGCACCGGGCGAGGCGCCCAGCAGGGCGGCGATGCTGCCGTCTTCGGAGGCGACGATCTCGGTGCCGAATTGCAACACGGCACCTTTTTCCGCGTCGCGCTTGATGATCTGCACCCGCTGACCGGCGGTGACCAGCTTCCAGTCCTCGCGCTTGGCATGGGGGAAGTACTGGGCCAGCACGGCCTGGCGATCTTCATCGGTCAGTTCGGCTTGTTGCAGCAGGTACTGAACCAGATCCAGGTTGTGGATGCCGACGCGCAGCATGCCCATCAGATTGTCATGGTTGACCGAGGAGAACAGGTCCCACCAGGAGCCGTTCTTGAGGAACTTGGTCGTGGCCAGAGCAAAGGGGCCGAACAGCATCACGGGCTTGCCGTCCAGCTTGCGGGCATCCAGGTGAGGCACGGACATGGGAGGCGAGCCGGTGGAGGCAATGCCGTAGGCCTTGACGTCGTGGCGGGCAGCCAGTTCGGGATTCTCGATGGCCAGGAATTGACCGCCCACGGGGAAGCCGGCGTAGTTCTTGGATTCAGGGATGCCCGAAGCCTGCAGCAGCTTGAGTGCGGCGCCGCCAGCACCCACGAACACGAACTTGGCCTTGACGGTCTTTTCCTTGCGGCTATCGGCCAGATTGGCCACGGTCACGTTCCAGGTCTTGTCGGCGTTCTGGCGCAGGGCCGTGACTTCGCTTTGCAGGTGCAGATTGAAGTTGGGGCCTTGCTTGAGCGAGGCCACGAGCTGCTCGGTCCAGACGCCATGGTTCACGTCGGTGCCTAGAGGCATATAGGTGGCGGCCAGCTTCTGGCTGGCATCGCGGCCTTCGATCATCAGCGGAGCCCACTTCTTGATCTGTTCCTGGTCTTCGGAATATTCCATGCCGTAGAACAAGGGGTTCTGGATCAGGGCCTGCTGGCGCTTTTTCAGGAAGGTGATGTTGTCGTCACCCCAGACAAAGCTCATGTGGGGTGTGGGGTTCACAAAGGTTTCGGGCGACTGCAGGTGGCCGCGGCCGATCTGGTGGGCCCAGAACTGGCGCGTCACTTCGAACTGCTCGGCAATGCCCACGGCACGTTTGGTTTCCACGCTGCCGTCGGGCAACTGGGGCGTGTAGTTGAGTTCGGCAAAGCCCGAGTGGCCGGTGCCGGCGTTGTTCCAGCCGTTGGAGCTTTCCAGGGCCACGCCATCGAGGCGCTCGAAGACCTCGATCTTCCAGTCAGGCTGCAGCTCCTGCAGATAGGTGGCCAGCGTGGCGCTCATCACGCCAGCGCCCACCATCACCACATCCACGGGCTGCTCGTTCTCGGCCTTGGGGACGGAGCGGGGGAACAGCGGCCAAAATAAAAACAATAGCGCGGCCAGGATCAGGACTGCTAGAGCTCCCAATCCTGCTTGGATCGACTTTTTCATGATTTCTTCTAAGGCTTGACGACAAAAAAAGCCTGCATTCAGTCGGCAGGCTTTTTGCGAAGATACAGAGAGTAGTCCTATAGAAGACACAAGACTCTCCGACCCTGAGATTGTCCTAGGGAAGCCGGAATTTGACGCTAATCAATTGGTAGTAGTGCGATCCATGCCCTGTGCGGGCGGGTGCCGGTGAAAGCGTACGGCTGCGGCGTCTTCTGCAAAAGTGTTGAATTTCGGGCACAAAAAAACCGCCCGAAGGCGGTTTTGATGTTTTGCTGACAGCGCACCTATTGCAAACGGCAGAGGGCTTTGATGTGAATCTCAGCTCTCCGTGCTTGAGAGAGGGTTGCCGGTATTAAGCGGCGAGTGCCAGGGTCTTGACCTTGGCGGACAGACGGCTCTTATCGCGAGCGGCCTTGTTCTTGTGGAAGATGCCCTTGTCAGCGATCGCGTCGAGCACGGACTGAGCCTTGGCAAACAGTTCAGCTGCCTTGGTCTTGTCGCCGGCCACAACAGCCTTTTCGACGTTCTTGACAGCGGTACGGTACTTGGAACGCAGCGAAGTGTTGGCTGCGTTCAGCTTGACGTTCTGGCGAGCGCGCTTGCGGCCAGAAGCCAGACGGGGGTTCTTTTTGGCTTTAGTTGCCATGATTTAATTCCTTGTGTTTGAGGATGATGTCAGCAAAGCCGAAGATTCTACCACGGCTGTCCGCCAGGGTTTTGGCTGACTCATCCAGGCCCCTGGTGGACGGTCGCGGCGGCAGAGTTGCTACAGAGTGCAAAACCGGCGCGGGTACTGGTTTCAAATGGCACAGATCGGCCAGCAGCCCTGGCTGCGAACGCATACACTTCGCTGCGTGTCACTGTTCAAAGCCGCCTCCACCGTATCCCTGCTGACGCTGGCCTCCCGTATTTCCGGGCTGGTGCGCGATCTGCTCATGGCCTCCATGTTCGGGGCCAATGCCCTGACAGATGCGTTCAATGTCGCATTCAGAATTCCCAACCTCTTCAGACGGCTTTTTGCCGAAGGTGCTTTCAGCCAGGCCTTTGTGCCCGTGCTGGCCGCCAGCAAGGCCAAGGAAGGCGAGGAGGCCACGCGCCAGCTCATCAACCATGTAGCCACCATTTTGTTCTGGGCTCTGGTCGTGGTCTGCGTGCTGGGCGTGATCGGCGCGCCGCTGCTGGTGTGGTTGCTGGCCAGCGGCATGCGCCAGGCGCCCGAGGGCTACCACGCTGCGGTGGTCATGACGCGCTGGATGTTTCCCTACATCGGTTTCATGTCGCTGGTGGCGCTGTCGGCTGGCATTCTCAATACCTGGAAGAAGTTCGCCGTGCCTGCGGCCACGCCGGTGTTGCTGAACCTGAGCATGATTGTGGCGGCCGTGTTTGCCGCGCCCTGGTTTGGCCGCCACGGCATCGAACCCATCTATGCCATGGCTGCGGGCGTGATGCTGGGCGGTGTGCTGCAACTGGGCGTGCAACTGCCGGCGCTGATGAAAATGGGCTTGATGCCGCGTATCGGCTTTACGCCCGGCTCCTTGCGGGAGGCCTGGGATGAAGCCGGCGTGCGCCGCATTCTTTCTCTCATGCTGCCTGCCTTGCTGGGCGTGGGCGTGGCCCAGATTTCGCTGATGATCAATACGCAGATTGCCTCGTACATGGCGACCGGCAGCGTGACCTGGCTGTTTTATGCCGATAGGCTGATGGAGTTCCCCACTTCGCTGCTGGGTGTGGCCCTGGGTGTGGTTCTGACCCCCCAGTTGGCGGCAGCCAAGGCGGCGGGCGATTTGCAGCGCTACTCCAATATGCTGGACTGGGGGCTGCGCCTGGTCGTGCTGCTGGCCGTGCCCTGTGCGGTGGGCTTGCTCACTTTTGCCACACCGCTGGTGGCGACGCTGTTTCACCGTGGCGCCCTGCAAGATCACGATGTGGGGCAGATTGCCCTGGCGCTGATCGGCTATGGCGTGGGCCTGCTGGGGCTGGTGGCCATCAAGGTGCTGGCTCCTGGCTATTACGCGAGTCAGGACATTCGCACGCCGGTCAAGATCGCCATTGCCGTGCTGATCATTACCCAGTTGCTCAATCTGGCTCTGGTGCCCTGGCTGGCGCATACGGGGCTGGCACTGTCCATCGGTCTGGCAGCACTGGTCAATGCCAGCTGGCTGCTGATAGGCCTGCTGCGCCGCGGCGTGTACATGCCCGGCCCTGGCTGGATCAAGCTGCTGGCACAGGTGACAGCCGCCAGCATCTTGCTGGCCGCGCTGCTGCTATGGGCCAGTCAGCACTTTGACTGGATAGGCATGCGTGCCCAGGGCTTGCAGCGTGCCGGCCTGCTGGCGGCGCTGATGCTGGCCGCTGCCGCTCTGTATTTTGGCGTGCTGCGGATTGCCGGTCTGAACCTGCGCCAGCTGCTGCGACGCTAATCTCAGCGGGATGTCCACTCATCAAAAAGTGAGCGCCATGCGCCTGTCCTATATGCGTGTTGGTGCAGTTCTGACTTGCAGTCAGGTTTAACTAGGCATACAAAGCGGCTATGAGCTGGACTATTGATGAGCACCCCACGGCCCTGCAGTACTTTGCTTCCCTGGTGCAAAGCGATGAAAACTTTGCGCTGATGGAAGCGGCCATCAGCATTGCCCAGGATGCCGAACCCGATCTGGACCTGCAAACCGTGGTGGCCGAGATGGACCGCCTACAGGTTCGCCTCCAGCAGCGCCTAGCCGGCGAGAGCGATGCGCTGCAAAAGCTTAGCCTGCTCAATCGATTCTTCTATGTTGAACTGGGTTTTGCCGGCAACCTCAACAACTATTACGACCCGGCCAATAGCTATATCCACCATGTGCTGCAAACGCGGCGCGGTATTCCCATCAGCGTGGCGCTGATCTGGCTGGAACTGGCAGCAAGCATCGATCTGCCGGTCGAAGGCATCAGCTTTCCCGGCCACTTCATGGTCAAGGTGTTGCTGCCCCAAGGGCAGGTGGTGCTGGATCCGCTTTCGGGCGAGTCCTTCTCTGCCAATCGCTTGTCGGAGCGGCTGCAGCCGTTTCTGGACGATGCCGGCATCACCTCCGACGAGGCTGCGCCTCTGGGGTTGTTTCTGCAATCGGCCAAGGCGCGCGACGTGGTGGAGCGCATGTTGCGCAATCTGCAGGAAATTCATCTGTCCCAGCGCAACTGGCCCATGCTGGTGGCCGTGCTCAACCGCCTGCTGCTGCTGCGCCCCGAGATGGCTGAGCTGTACCGCGATCGCGGTCTGGCTTATGCCGAGTGGGGTGTGGCGGATAGAGCGCTATTGGATCTGGAGCGCTATGCGCAGACAGCGCAAGGGCAAGAGGCGGTTTTTATTGAAAAAACCATGGAAAATTTGCGCAAGGAAGGCTGAGGCTTAGACCAGTCTGACAGCTTCCAGCTCTTTCTTGAGGTAGGCGTAGAACAGGGGCGCAGCCACCAGTCCGGCAGGGCCGAACACCGATTCGGCCACAAACATCACCGCCAGCAGCTCCCACACGCCCATATGGGTGCGCGTACCCACCACCTTGGCGTTGATCACGTATTCAGCCTTGTGAATCAGGATCAGAAAGCCCAGGCAGGCGGCAGCGGCCACTGGAGACACCGACAGACCCACCAGAGTGAGCACGGCATTGCACAGCAGATTGCCGACGATGGGGATGAGTCCGGCCAGAAAGGTCAGGGTGATCAGGGCCGGGGTATAGGGCAGCTCCAGCTTCCAGATGGGCAAAATGGCCAGCAGGAAGATGGAAGTCAGCAAGGTGTTGAAGGCCGCAATCCAGAACTGGGCCGCCACAATCTGCTTGAAGGCCAGACCAAAGTACAGAATGCGCTGCCTGAGCGCTTGCACCAGTGGCGGGCGGCGTGTGGAGATGGGGCGTACGGCAGCCAGGGCGCCGATGATCAGGCCTACATAGGCGTAAAGCAGGCCGGTCAGCCAGGCACGGCCTGCATGGGCCACCACACCGGCCTTGGCGGCCAGATAGGCGGCCAGCTTTTGCTGAATTTCCTCGGCGCCATGGGGCAGTTGGGCTCCCATGTCGGCAGGCAGCTTTTCACGCAACTCCAGCACCGTGGCGGCCAGATAGTTCAGCAACTCCTTGTACTGGGCAGGTGCTTCGGTGATGTAGGTGCGGGTGTGGGAGAGGGCGCCGCTGAGCAAGGCCAGGGGTGCCAGAATGACGATGGTGGTGGCCAGGACCTGCGCCCAACGCGGCAGCAGATTGTTCGCACGGGCACGCGGGTTGGCGCGGGCCAGCAGGCGCGAGAAGCTGCGTGTGAGCACAAAGCCCAGGCACACGCACAACAGGCCTGGCAGCAGGCCCTGGTGCATGACCAGCAGCAGCGCCGCCCCCATCAGAAGGTAACTGGCCAGAACCACCTTGGAAGAGGGTTCTGGTGAAGAGGTCACCAAGGCGGCGGGCAGATGCTGCGGCATGCGCGGTTTCAAAGGGTTGAACTAGGAGTTAGCGTACTTCAACCGCTTGGCCTTCGCCACGTTCTGCAATGGCACCGATGGTGTAGACCTTCTCGCCCAGCTCGGTCAGAGTGGCTGCCGTGGCTGCAGCGTCTTCGGCTGCCACCACCACCACCATGCCGATACCGTTGTTGAACGTGCGGTTCATTTCGATATCGTCAATGCCTGCGGTCTTTTGCAGCCAGGCAAACAGCTCGGTCTGTGGCCAACTGCCGGCCTTCAGGTGGGCGGCCGTGCCGTCGGGCAGCACGCGGGGAATGTTTTCCAGCAGACCGCCGCCGGTGATGTGGGCCAGGGCCTTGATGGGGTGCTTGTCCAGCGCAGCCAGCACGTTCTTCACGTACAGACGGGTAGGTTCCATGATGGCGGCCTTGAAGGGCTTGCCGTCCAGGGTCTCGGGCACCGTGCCTTGGGCTTCGGCGCGCTCGATGCACTTGCGCACCAGCGAGAAACCGTTGGAGTGCACGCCGTGCGAGGCCAGACCCAGCACCACATCGCCAGGCTTGACGTTCTGGCCGGTCAGGATCTTGGACTTTTCCACGGCACCCACGGCAAAACCAGCGAGGTCATATTCGCCAGCGGGGTACATGCCAGGCATTTCAGCGGTTTCGCCGCCGATCAGGGCGCAGCCAGACAGCTCGCAACCCTTGGCAATGCCGCCGACCACAGCTGCGGCGGTGTCCACATCCAGCTTGCCGCAGGCAAAGTAATCGAGGAAGAACAGGGGCTCGGCGCCTTGCACCAGCACGTCGTTCACACTCATGCCCACCAGGTCGATGCCCACGGTGTCATGCATATTCCACTCGAAAGCCAGCTTGAGCTTGGTGCCCACGCCATCGGTGCCGGAAACCAGCACAGGCTCCTTGTAGCGCTTGGGGACTTCGAACAGGGCGCCAAAACCGCCGATGCCGGCCATCACGCCTTCGCGCATGGTCTTCTTGGCCAAGGGCTTGATGCGTTCGACCAGTGCGTCGCCGGCGTCGATATCAACACCAGCGTCTTTGTAGGAAATGGGGGTAGAGGAGGATGCAGAAGAGCTCATCGATGAATCCGGTGCAGGTGTGCCCTGGGTGGGCTAGAACCCCGGGATTCTACGGCTCCTGC
This sequence comes from Comamonas aquatilis, assembly GCF_965139575.1. NCBI lineage: Bacteria > Pseudomonadati > Pseudomonadota > Betaproteobacteria > Burkholderiales > Comamonadaceae > Comamonas > Comamonas aquatilis. The sequence goes on from NZ_CBCSIW010000015.1 coordinate 70,119, forward strand.
CGACTTGGTGTGCGGGCAAGGTGTAGCATCAAAGGGTTTTGCTGGACCAATGCCTATGGCGACGGCATGAGCGTGGTGTGGCGAAAACAGCGGCTTCGCAGCCAACAGGGCGCGGCGCAGACTAAAATCAGACATTTTCTATCTCCGCGATCCGGGCCACGAGGCCTTGCGCAGGACTTCCGTATTTCCCATCCATTGATGCTGCTGACGACATTTTTGCCTGACTCTGCTGCATGGGCCGCCTCGGGCCTAGGGAAGGGGGCGCTGCGCGTATGCCGCAGATGAAGCAGCTGGCCTTGAATATCAGCATGGCGTCGAGCCCGACGCTGTCGCGTTTCTTTGTCGGTCCGAATGCCGCAGTGATCGATCACTTGCGCCATTGGGTGGGCGACGGTCAGCTGCAACAATCGCGTACGCCGGTGCCCACCTATCTGTGGGGCGAGTCCGGGTCCGGAAAAACCCATTTGCTCAAGGCCGTGCGTGAAGCGCTGCGCGAGCAGGGCGCCATGGTGGGCTGGATGGATGCGAGCACAGGCTTTCCGCCAGAGTTTGACGAACGCTGGGCTGCCGTGCTGATGGATGATGTGGATCTCTACACGCCTTTGCAGCAGGCCCGGGCCTTCAACTGGTTTGTCAACGCCACCAGCCCCGCCACCGGTTCGCCGCGCTGGGTGCTGGGTGCGGGGCAACTGCCCGTGGCAGACCTGAAGCTGCGCGAGGATTTGCGCACCCGGCTGGGCTGGGGCCATGTGTTTCAACTGCAACTGCTCGATGAGCCGGCCCGCCGTGCGGTCTTGCGTCAGGAAGCCGACGTCCGCGGCGTTTTTCTGAGCGACGATGTCATGGATTACATGCTCAGGCGTTTCTCACGCGATCTGGGCAGTCTGATGCAACTGCTGGACATGCTGGACGGTTTTGCCTTGCGCAACAAGCGCGCCATCACCATCCCCTTGCTCAAGACCATGATGGAAACTGAGTGACGCCGCGTGTGTCGTATTTCGCTCTGGCGCTGCCGGAGCCTGTTTTTATGTTGGATTTGCATGTCGACTTCTTCTGATTTGCCGAACAAGCCCAAGCTGGCCTTGTTTGACCTGGATCACACGCTGCTGCCGCTGGATTCCGACCATGGCTGGGGCGAGTTTTCCATTGCCATTGGCTGGTGCGACCGCGAAGCGTTTGGCCGCCAGAATGACGCCTTCTTTGCCGACTACCAGGCCGGTCAGCTCAATGTGCCCGACTACGTGCGCTTTGCCACGGCCGCCGTGGTGGAGCGCGGTCAGCAAGCGTCCGACGCAGCGCACCAGCGTTTCATGGACGAGGTGATCCGGCCTGCCATGCAGCCTGCTGCAATGCAGCTGGTGCAGCAGCACCTGGATGCAGGCGACACCGTGGTCATTACTTCGGCGACCAATGAATTTGTGACCCGTCCGATTGCGCAGGCCTTTGGCGTGCAACACCTGCTGGCTACGGAACTGGTGCGCGATGCGAGCGGCTGGTTTACGGGCGAGATCGAAGGCATACCCAATATGCGCGAAGGCAAGGTGCAGCGCATGCAGCAGTGGCTGGCAGACCGGGACCTGACCTGGGATGGCGTGGAAACCACTTTTTACAGTGACTCGTGGAACGATGTGCCGCTTCTGGAGCGTGTCAATCATCCCGTGGCCACCAACCCCGATGAGCGGTTGCGAGCTTTGGCTCAGGAACGCGGCTGGCGCATCGTGGACTTATTTAGCAAAGCACCATGATCAAAACGTTTATCGACAAGCTGCTGGGCAAAGAGCCCTCGGCCACACGTTCGCGCAAGCCCAAGTTCGGCAAGCGCGACGAGGTTCCGGTGCAAGTGCACGGCATTGACCCCAATCTGGTGGACCACCGTGCCGTGGATGTGGTGCAGACCTTGAAGGATGAGGGCTACGAGGCCTACATCGTGGGTGGTGCGGTGCGCGATCTGCTGCTGGGCTTGCGCCCCAAGGATTTCGACGTGGCCACCAATGCCACGCCCGAGCAGGTCAAAAGCCTGTTTCGCCGTGCCTTCATCATCGGCAAGCGCTTTCGCATCGTACACGTGGTCTACGGCCGCGGGCGCGAGAACGAAGTCATCGAAGTCTCCACTTTCCGCGCCTTTCTGGACAACAGTGCTGCCGAAGCCGTGAGCGGCAACGAACGTACCAGCAAAGTCCAGCTGGCCAGCATGAAGCATGCGGTGGATGCCAGCGGCCGTGTGCTGCGCGACAACGTCTGGGGTCCGCAGGACCAGGACGCCACGCGCCGGGACTTCACCATCAATGCCATGTATTACGACCCTGAGACACAGATCGTGGTCGACTATCACGGCGGCATTGCCGATGCCAAGAAAAAAGTGCTGCGCATGATTGGCGACCCGGCCACGCGCTATCGCGAAGACCCGGTGCGCATCATCCGCGCCGTGCGCTTTGCAGCCAAGCTGGCGGGCAAGGGATTCAAACTCGATGCCAAGACGGCCAAGCCGCTGGTGGAATGTGAGCCCTTGCTCAACGATGTGCCGCAAAGCCGTTTGTTTGACGAAATGCTCAAGCTGCTGCAGACCGGCCATGCCATTGCCTCGGTAGAGCAGTTGAAGGCTCTGGGTCTGTCGCGCGGCATCTATCCCTTGCTGGACGTGGTCATGGAGCGTGCAGACCACCCGTTTGTGCAGGCCGCCCTGATCGATACCGATCGCCGCGTGGGCGAAGGCAAGCCCGTGGCGCCCAGCTTTCTGCTGGCCTGCGTACTCTGGCAGGACGTGAAGACCGGCTGGGAAAAGCGTCTGGCCAAGGGCTCGCATCCCTTCCCCGCGCTGCAGGAGTCGATTGACGAAGTGTTTGACGCGCGCATTGGCGATGTGTCCGGCCGCGGCAAGCTGGCGGCGGACATGCGGGAAATCTGGGTCATGCAGCCGCGCTTTGACAAGCGCACCGGCGCCACCCCGCTCTCCCTGGTGGCGCAGCCACGTTTCCGTGCCGGTTTTGACTTTTTGCGCCTGCGTGCCGATGTGGGCGAGATTGAGGAAAGCCTAGCCGCCTGGTGGCAGGAGTTCCAGCAGGCCAATGACGCCGTGCGCGAAGACCTGATTGCCCAGGCCCGCGATGAGCAGCGTGCCCGTCAGCGTGCCCAGCAATCGAGCACAGCCAAGGCGCCGCGTGCGCCTCGTGCCAAGGCGGTACGTGAAGAAGGTGCTGTGGCTGATTCCGCAGAACCGGCCATGCTGGATCAGGTAGCGGCTGAGAATGGAGGTGCTCCCAAGAAGCGCCGCCGCCGTCGCCGCAAGCCTGCCGGCGCCGAGGGTGCTGGCAGCAGCGGCGGCAATGAGTAAGCCCCTGGCCGTACTGCCCCCGAATACGGTGGCGGTGGGCTTGGGCGCCAATCTGGGCGATGCGGGCCAGGTGCTGCGTGAAGCGGTGCAGGCCATGGCCCGCTTGCCTCAGACACAGTTGCTGGCAGTGTCTTCGCTCTACAGCACGGCACCCGTGGATTCTTCTGGCCCCGACTATCTGAATGCCTTGGCCTTGGTCGAGACGCAGCAGGCGCCGCTGGAGTTTCTCCATGCGCTGCAGGCATTGGAGCTGGCCGCCGGCCGCGAGCGGCCTTACCGCAATGCGCCGCGCACGCTGGATCTGGACATCGAACTCTGGGCAGACTGGCAGTCCGATGCTGCCGAGCTGCTCGTGCCCCATCCGCGCATGTGGGAGCGGGCGTTTGTGCTGGTTCCGCTGGCCGAAGTCGCACCGCAGTGTGTGAGTGCCGCGCAGCTGCAAGCCGTGGCCGACCAGTGCATAGCGCTCAAGGCCGGCCCCGATTGGTGGCGCTGAGAATTTATTCCTGATTTAATAGCTGCTTGCGCTTGCCCATAAAGCGCTGGATGCCAAAAACATCAAAGCCCCGTGGCCTTGCAGCAACGGGGCTTTTTGCTGGCTGGCGCCGGCGTATCAGTCCACCTTGGCGCCGGAGGCCTTGACGATGGGCTGGTACTTGGCGCGTTCGGCGGCCATGAACTTGTCGAACTCGGCGGGTGTGGAGCCCACGGGTTCGGCCATCAGCGTGTTGAAGCGGGTCTTGGTCTCGGGGGCGTTTAGGGCGTCGTTGAAGGCCTTGCTCAGCTTGTCCAGCACCGGCTTGGGTGTGCCGGCAGGAGCCACCAGACCCCACCAGGTGTCGATGGAGAAACCGGGGTAGGTCTTGGACAGGGGAGGCACGCCGGGCAGCAGTGGTGTGGCATTGAGCGATGTCACGGCCAGCGCCTTGAGCTTGCCGCTCTTGATATTGGGTGCGGCGGCAGCCAGGTTGTCGATGTTGAAATCCACCTCGCCCGACAGCAGGGCCAGCTGTGCCGGATTGGCGCCACGGTAAGGCACGTGCAGGGCAAAAATACCGGCTTTCTGCTTGAGCATCTCGCCGGCCAGATGGCCGGCCGAGCCGTTGCCGCCGCTGCCGTAGTTGAGCTTGGCAGGATGGCTTTTGGCGTAGGCGATCAAATCGGCCACGCTGTGGATCTTGAGCTGCTCGGCCTTGGCCGCATTCATCACCAGCACATTGGGCACGCGCACCATTTGCGTGATGCCGGCAAAATCCTTGCCCGCGTCGTAGGGCATCTTGGAATAGAGCCAAGGATTGACGGCGTGCGTGGCCGTGGCTGCCAGGCCTATGGTCATGCCATCGGGGGTGGCCTTGGCCACGGCATCGGCACCGATGTTGCCGCCGGCTCCGGCCTTGTTGTCGATGATGACCACGCCCAGAGAATCACGCACCCGCTCGGCCAGTGCGCGCGAGGTGATGTCCAGAGGACCTCCGGGCGCATAGGGCACGATCAGACGGATGGGTTCTTGGGCCAGGGCAAGAGGAGAGGCCAAGGCAGCTGCGGCCGCCATGACCGAGAGAAGGCTGTTTCTACGGTTCATGGCTGAGTATTGTGCAAAAAATTGCAACCCTAGCGGTGGGCGCAGTTATTGAGGCAGGAAAACTGCGCGCAAACCCTGGTTCGAGAAGCTTTGGCTCCAGGGTGTGCTTGAAGGCGCTGTTTACTTGTCGGCTTCGGAAGTGAAAGCGTCGGCGAAGAACTCCTCTTCCGGCAGGCCGCGATCCTTGATGTAGGCGCTGCGGGCCGAATCCACCACCACGGGTGCGCCGCAGGCATAGACCTGATGGCCGGAGAGATCGGCAAAGTCGTCGAGCACGGCCTGGTGCACAAAACCGGTGCGGCCCGTCCAGGCGTCCTCGGCCTGGGCATTCGAGACCACGGGCACGTACTGGAACTGGGGCATGTCGGCCGTGTGCTCGGCAATCCAGCTGGCGTAGTACAGATCTTCCGGGCGACGGCCACCCCAGTACAGCGAAGTGGGACGGTTGATGCCCTTGTGGCGCATGTGCTCGATCAGTGCCTTGATGGGCGCAAAACCGGTGCCCGAGGCCAGCAAGATGATGGGCTTGTCCGAATCCTCGCGCAGGAAGAAGCTGCCGAACGGGCCTTCCACGCGCAAAATTTCCTTTTCCTTCATGGCGCCGAACACATGGTCGGTGAACTTACCACCGGGCATGTGGCGGATATGCAGCTCGATGCCGGGTGCGGTTTCCTGCACATGGGGTGCCGTGGCCATGGAGTAGGCGCGACGTGAACCGTCGCGCAGTATGAATTCCACATACTGACCAGCGTGGTAGCGGAATTTTTCGCTGGCCGGCAACTGCAGGCCCACTTGCATCACGTCAGACGATTTCTTTTCCAGACCCGATACGCGCACCGGCATCTTCTTGATGGGGAACGAGCTGGCATCGGTCACCTGGCGCGACTCCAGCACCACGGGTGTGTGAGGCGTAGCGCAGCAGGTCAGCACATAGCCGGCGGCCTCTTCCTCGGCAGACAAGGCCTTGTCGGAGTGCGCACCGTGGCTCACTTCGCCGCTCAGCTTTTTGCACTTGCAGGAGCCGCAGGCACCATCCTTGCAGCCATAGGGCAGGCCTACGCCGGTGCGTATGGCGGCGGCCAGAATGGTTTCGGCGCCCTGAGTGGCAAATGTACGGCCGCTGGGCTGAACGGTGATCTCGTAAGAGGCGTGGGCAATCTCGGTCATGACGTTTTTGGTTATCCTTGAACGCGTTTCTCGTAGTCATGCCTCTGCCGCAACCGCAGCAGCGTGGATGACCACCTACGCAGCAGGTCTCAATTTTGCCCTCAAATCAAAACCCATTGGGCGCGCTGCCGGCGCGCTTTCGTCGTGAACGTGTGCTCATCATCGGATGTGGCGATGTGGGGCAGCGCGCTGCACGGGTGCTGCAGCCGGCCGGTCGCAGCGGCCGCGGCGTGGCCCTGCTGGCGCTGACACGCGATACCAGTCGTCAGGATGCGCTGCGCTCCAAGGGCATCCGCCCTTTGCTGGGTGATCTGGATCAGCCCGCCACGCTGCGCCGCCTGGCCGGTATTGCCACACGGGTGCTGCATCTGGCCCCGCCGCCCAGCACGCCGGGACTGGCGCTGGATCCACGCACCATGGCCTTGCTGCAGGTGCTGCGCTTGCGCAGCCTGCCTTTCAGTCTGGTGTATGGCTCGACTTCGGGGGTCTATGGGGACTGTCAGGGGCAATGGGTGGCCGAGTCCCGCTCGGTCGCGCCTGCCACCGAGCGGGGGCTGCGCCGGGTGAATGCGGAGCGGGCCGTGCGTTTCGCTGGCCTGCGCGCCAGCATCCTGCGCATTCCCGGCATCTACGCTCCGGATCGGGAAGGCGGCACACCGCGCGCGCGATTGTTGCGTGGCACGCAGGTGCTGCAAGCCGATGACGATGTCTATACCAACCATATCCATGCCGACGATCTGGCCCGCGCCTGCGTGCTGGCCTTGTGGCGCGGCAAGGCCCAGCGTATCTATCACGTCAGTGACGACACGCAGCTCAAGATGGGGGATTACTTCGACCTGGCGGCCGATCTGTACGGTTTGCCGCGCCCGCCGCGCATTGCGCGCGAACTGGCTGCGACAGCGCTTCCCGCCACGCTGCTCAGCTTCATGAGCGAGTCGCGCAGAATGCGTAACCAGCGGCTCAAGACCGAGTTGCGTCTGGCGCTGCGCTATCCCACGGTGCTCCAAGGGCTGAAGGAGTAGCCCACTCAGGGAATGGGGTGCACGCCGCCTCGGTCGTCATAGCAACGGAACACATTGCAGTTGACGATTTTGGCCGGGGGGAGCGACGGCACAGGTCGTAACGGAGGACGCGGATGGGGCCGTCCGTAGCCAAACTGCGGGCGGTTGATGGTATTGGGCTGCAGCGCCCGCGTTTGCTGCAACTGTTGATAGGCTGCTGCGCCCAGGCAGCTCATTTCCATCTGCTGCTGGGCGGCCTGGCTGCGCTCGCCCCAGGTGGCCGGGTCCGGATTGGCTTCGGCAAGTATGCTGTTCAAGCGTTCCCTGGCCTGTCTGCAGGCGGGGGTGTTTTCCAGGTTGCCGCTTTGTGCCTGGGCTTTTTCTTGCGCAGCGCGCTCTTTGCGTTCCTGCTCCTCGCGCTGGCGGCGCTGGGCTTCGTCACGCGCTATCTCGGCCTTGCTGCGTTCACGGGCGGCGGCGGCCTCGGCACGCTCTCTGGCAATCTCCTCGGCACTGCGCGGGGCCTGCACCAGTTGCGCCGCCTCGCCAGCCAGACAGCTGCCATTGGTATAGGTGACTTCGCCGGTTTTGGCATCGGTGCAGCGCATCACCTGAGCTTGCACGGGTGCGGCCAGACAGAGTGCCGCAGCCCATGCCGCCCAAACCAGTTTTGACGCAAAGACCGAACGGCGAGAGGAAATTTGAGAGGTCACCATATCAAACCGTAGGAGTTTGGAATGCACTGTCATGGCTCAATTTCTCTGAGCTCGCCTTCAATGCCTGCAAATTATGGTGTGCTTGCCGTAAAAATAAAAACGGCTTCAAGTCCGCCGACTCGGGATGGCTGCAGCCGGTGGTCTCAGTCCCGTTGGCAGATCTTGTCAGCGCCAGTCTCCGCGCGGAGGCACTACATGTGGAGGGCGGTTTTCGCGACGCTCTGGCTCCTGCTGTTGCGGGCGATTCTGGCGCTCCTGATCGCGCTGCATCCACTGCTGACCGCGTTGACTTTGCTGTTGTTGGCGCTCACGTTCACGTTCACGCTCGCGGCGCTGCTGTTCCTGCATGCGTTTCTGGTCGCGCTGCATTTGCTGCTGATCGCGTAGTTGCTGGGCGCGGTCGCGCTCCTGCTGACGCTGCCATTGCTCGCGTTCGCGAAATTGCTGCTGCCGCTCCCGGTTGATTTCACGTTCACGGGCCAGTTCCCATTGGCGGCGATCTCGCTCGCGCTCAAAGGCATTCCAGTCAGGGCGCTCACGATAAACCGGGTAAGCCGGGTAGACCGGCTGTGCGCCGTAAATCGTGGTGGTGGAGACGCTGCCGCTATAACCTGAGCCGTAGCCACCGCCATAGCCTGAGCCATAACTGCCGCCGTAGCCGGAGTCGTATCCAGACGGCACCGCACAGGCCGCAGTCAAAGCAACCAGGCCGACGGCTGCCGCAAGGCGGGCCGCTCGGCTGGTGATCACGCGGGAAATCAAGGCCTGGTTCATGGGTATGTCTCTAGGGGTTGCGGCCCGACAAAAGCAGACCGCTTATGTGTTGTCTAACGCTTGAGGCGGGCAGTCAGTTGACCTGGGCGGTCTGGCGAGCCAAGAGGCTTGGGTGCGTCGAGTGCATGCTTGCGGCTGACGCCGGGGTGACCCTGATGGCCGAATCGGTGCAAAAGCATGGCTAGAATGGTTTCGTTTTCCGCAAATTGCAGGCCGCATCTCGGTGACCTGCTCCGATTTTGCGGAGCAAAGCGTTCTCAGGGCGGGGCGAAATTCCCCACCGGCGGTATCTGCAGCCCGACTGCAGCAGCCCGCGAGCGCCTGCAGGCCCGGCCAGGGTCTGCAGGGTCAGCAGATCTGGTGAGATGCCAGAGCCGACGGTCATAGTCCGGATGAAAGAGACCGCGCAGCACTTTTCATGCAGGGTGCGCAATCGCTTGCGCTGCCGCATGGCGGGATGTCTGTGCACGCCCTGATTCATTGGCCATATCGATTGAAGGCAAACCATGAATCAGACCCCTATCTCCATGAATTTCGAAACTCACGCCACTTCGCAGGGCACTCCCTGGAAGGCCGTGGCCAGCCGCAGCCGCATTGCGGTCATCAGTGCCAGCTGGCACACCGATGTGGTGCATCAGGCCCGCGACTCCGCCCATGCCGAGTTGCAGGCGCAGGGCGTGCCGGCCGCCAATATTCAGCATTTCAACGTGCCCGGCGCGTTCGAGATTCCGCTCTTGGCCAAGAAGCTGGTGCAAAGCGGCCGCTTTGATGCGGTGATTGCCTGTGCGCTCATCGTCAACGGCGGCATCTACCGCCACGAATTCGTGACCACGGCGGTGATTGACGGCCTGATGCGGGTGCAGCTGGATTCGGAAGTGCCGGTGTTCTCGGCCGTGCTCACGCCGCGCGACTTTCATGAGCACGGCGATCATGTGGAGTTCTTCCGTCAGCATTTTGTGAAAAAAGGCGTGGAAGTCTCCCATGCCTGCCTGGCCGCGCTGGAGCAACTGGCCCAGGTCGAGGCTCTGGGCCAGGCCAAGGCTGCCTGAGTCCGGATCGCTTGAGGCCGCTGTCTTGCTGCCGCGCATGACTCCGGCGTGGCGGCCGGCCGGGCGCAGGGCTTGAAGATCAGGCGAATGCAGCACAGCTTTCAGCGTCTGCCGATCCATGAAAACGCTGATTGTTGTGCCGGTGTCGCAGTCCTGAGCCCCTGGCGATTGCGCCATTGCCAATATGCGGTGCGCAGGCATAAGGTTGCAGCTTGTCTCAACCGAGTGGAGTGCACAATGAATAAGTTTGGCAAGCTGTGTATTGCGACCGCGATCGCTGGCATGGGCACAGCGGTGATGGCCCAGGAGCAGGTCATCAAGATCGGCCACATCGGCCCTGTGTCCGGCCCTCAAGCCCATTTCGGCAAGGACGATGAAAACGGCGTGCGCATGGCCATCGAGGAGCTCAATGCCAAGGGCATGGTGATTGCCGGCAAGAAGATCAAATTCGTTCTGGTGGCCGAAGACGATGTGGCCGACCCCAAGCAAGGCACGGCCGCTTCGCAAAAGCTCTGCGATGATAAGGTGGCCGGCGCCGTGGCTTTCGTGAACTCGGGCGTGGCCATTCCTTCGTCCAAGGTGTTCAATGACTGCGGCATTCCCATGATTACGGGCGCCGCCACCAACCCCGATCTGACCAAGCCCGGTTGGAACACCACGTATCGCGTCATCGCCAATGACAACGCCCTGGGCGCTGCGCTGGCCACCTATGCGGCCAAGGATCTCAAGCTCAAGAACGTGGCTGTGATCGACGACCGTACGGCCTACGGCCAGGGTCTGGCCAATGTGTTCAAGAAGGATGCCGAAAAGCAAGGTATCAAGATCGTTGCCAACGAGTTCACCAACGACAAGGCCACGGACTTCATGGCCATCCTGACCTCCATCAAGGCCAAGAAGCCCGATGCCATCTTCTACGGCGGCATGTACGGCCAGGCCGGCCCCATGCTGCGCCAGATGGCTCAGCTGGGCATGAATGACGTCAAGATGTTTGGCGGCGACGGCATTTGCGTGACCGAGCTGGCCAAGGTGGCGGCCGGTGCCAAGCCGCTGGAAAACGTGGTCTGCGCCGACGGCGGTGCCTCGATCGCCAAGATGCCCGGCGGCACGGAGTGGAAGAAGCGCTATGACGCCAAGTACCCCGGCCAGTTCCAGGTCTACAGCCCTTACTTCTATGACGCGACGCATCTGCTGGCCGATGCCATGAAGCGCGCCAACTCCTGGGACCCCAAGGTCTATATCCCCTTCCTGCAGAAGTCGGACTTCCAGGGCGTGACCTCCAAGATTGCTTTCGAGAAGAACGGCGAAATGAAGAACCCCAGCTACACGCTGAGCCGCTATGTGAACGGCGCCAAGACGCCTATCGAGCAAAAGTGAACATCAACGCTTGAGTGCTGCCGGGTGCTGCACAGGTACCCGGATACGACAAGGCCTGCCACTGCGGCAGGCCTTTTTTATGCTCTTGAAATATGAGCGGATAGCGCTTTATGCATCTGAATATCAAAGTAAAACAGGGCTGACCTCATTGCTGAAAATGCGCAAGCTGCTTTGCTATTCATAGCGTCTGCTGCATGCCATCCAGTTGTGCAAAGTACTGGCGCAGCACCTCCATGGCCTGTCTGACCTTGGCGCTTTGCACATCGCGTTGCGGGGTGACGGCCCAGATGTCCAGCTGGCCCATATCCCAGTCCGGCAGCAGCCGCACCAGGCGGCCCGCGCGCAGGCTGGCTGTCACGTCATGGGCCGAGAGCAGGGCCACACCCAGGCCGGCTTCGCAAAACTGCTGCACGGCGCTGCGGTGGTTGCTCACCATTTGCGGCAGCACCTGAAAATGCGCTTGCTCGCCGCTGGCGTCATGCTGCCAGTGCAACTCCAGCGCCGGTTTGTCGCTGCGGCTCATATCCAGCCAGTGGGCCTGGGTCAGGTCGGCAGGGTGGCGCACCGGCTGGTTTTGTGCGGCTATCCATTGCGGTGCTGCGCACAGCACGGTGGCGCTGCGGCCCAGCAGGCGAGCCACCCAGCTGGAATCTGCCAGCGCGCCAAAGCGCAGGGCCAGATCCACCCGGGCCTGTATCAGGTCGATAGGCGCATCGTCCATCAGCAGCCGCAGGCGCAGCGCCGGGTGGCGGGCCAGCCACGCGCCCAGGGCGGGCGCGGCATGCTGGGTAAAGCCGGCCGGGGCGGACATGCGCAGCTCGCCGCTGGGCTCCTGGCGCTCGGCGGCCAGTTCGGCCCGGGCCCGGTTGGCGACCTCGCACATGGTGGCGCACTGGGTATAGAAGCGCTGACCGGCATCGGTCAGGCTCAGTTGCCGGGTGGAGCGGTGCAGCAAGGTGATGCCGGCTTCGCGTTCGAGCTGGCGTATGTGCTGGCTGATGGCCGAGGGCGTCATATCCAGCAGGCGTGCCGCGCCGCTCATGGAGCCTTGTTCGACCACGGAGGCGAAGATCGCCATGCGTTTGAAATCTTCCATGCACTGATTGTGAAGTACAGCTTCAAAGTCTTCGTGGCTCAAAGGGGTTTTTATTCGGGCATGAAACTTTTAATCTTTAGCCCTGTTGAAACACAAGGATGAATCTCATGAAAGTCGCTTTGATTGGTGCCACGGGTTTTGTCGGCGCTGCCGTGCTGCAGGAGTTGCTCAACCGTGGTCATGAGGTGGTGGCCCTGGTGCGCCACCCCGAGAAATTTCCGGTGCGCGAGCATGTGCAGATCATCAAGGCCGATGTGCTCCAAGCCAACGAGGTCGAGCGCGCCGTGGCCGGTGTGGATGCCGTGGTCAGCGCTTTTAACGCAGGCTGGACCAATCCCAATATCTACGCGGATTTCATGCAGGGCTCGCGCGCCATCGTGCAGGGCGTGAAAGCGGCCGGCGTGAAACGCTACATCGTAGTGGGCGGCGCAGGCAGCTTGTATGTCAACGGTCAGCAACTGGTGGATTCGCCGGAGTTTCCTGCCGCCATCAAGCCCGGTGCCATGGCCGCCCGCGATATGTTTACCGAGCTGCAAAAAGAAGCGGCACTGGACTGGACGCTGCTGAGCCCGGCCGTGGGCTTTCACGGCGGCTCTGCTGCACAGGCCCAGGGCCGTACCGGCCAGTACCGCACGGGCAAGGATGAACCGCTGATGCAAGTCGATGGCACGCCAGGCGATATCTCGGCCGCCGATCTGGCCGTGGCGCTGATTGACGCACTGGACCGGAACACCCATCTGCGCGAGCGCTTTACGGTCGCTTACTGAGAGATAGCTGCATAGCTCTTGCAGACCCTGCCGTGCTGCAAGGGCTTGGGCCGCAGGGGAGTCGGCTGTCACCGCTGGCGCGCACAATAAGCGGCCTTGCCTGTGACGGCAGGCCTTTGGCGGCCTGCGCTGGGCCGATTGCCAGACCATGTCCAACTCCTCTTCTTCTCCTGCTTTATCGGCGGCCGAGCGCACGCCGCTGCAAGCCTGGCTCAGCGTGATCGCGCTGGCGCTGGGCGCTTTTGTTTTCAACACCAGCGAGTTCGTGCCTGTGGGCCTGCTCAGCGGCATAGGCTCCAGCTTTGGCATGCCGGTGGAGCAGGTGGGGCTGATGCTTACCATTTATGCCTGGGTGGTGGCCCTGGCCTCGCTGCCCTTCATGCTGATGACGCGCAAGGTGGAGCGGCGCAAGCTGCTGATGTGGGTGTTTGGCGTGTTTGTGCTCTGCCACCTGGTATCGGGCGTGGCCTGGAGTTTCACCTCGCTGGTCATCAGCCGCATCGGCATTGCGCTGTCGCACGCCATTTTCTGGTCCATCACGGCATCGCTGGCCGTGCGTGTGGCGCCGCCGGGCAAAAAAGCCCTGGCGCTGAGCCTGCTGGCCACGGGCACCTCCATGGCCATGGTGCTGGGTATTCCGCTGGGCCGTGTGGTGGGCGAGCTGCTGGGCTGGCGCATGACATTCCTGGCCATAGGCGGCGTGGCCGCCGTGGTGATGCTGGTGCTGGGCAAGCTGCTGCCTGGTTTGCCCAGCGAGAACGCCGGCTCTCTGGCCAGCGTGCCCATGCTGTTCAAGCGCCCGGCGCTGGTGGGCATTTATGCGCTGCTGGTGGTGGTGATTACCGGCCAGTTCACAGGCTATAGCTATATCGAGCCCTTTGTGCAGAACATTGCCGGTTTTGAAGGCGATGTGACCACGGCCGTGCTGCTGCTGTATGGCGGCATGGGCATTGTGGGCAGCGTGCTGTTCAGCTGGATGGGTATGAAGTTCCCGCGCGGCTTTTTGCTGGCCTCCATCGCTGTGCTGGCGCTGAGCCTGCTGCTGCTGGTGGCGGGCAGTACCGAGGTCTGGAGTCTTTATCTGCTCAGCGCCGTCTGGGGCGTGGCCATGATCTGCTTTGCGCTGTCCATGCAGTCCAAGGTGCTGAGGCTGGCGCCAGACGCCACCGATGTGGCCATGTCCATGTTCTCGGGGATTTTCAACATCGGCATTGGCGCCGGAGCCTTGTTGGGCAGCCAGGTCAGCCTGCACTGGGGCATGGGGCAGATCGGCTATGTGGGCGGCGTGCTGATTGCGCTGGGCGGCGCGGGCTGTGTCTTCATGATGCTGAAGCTGGCCGAGCAGTTCAAACTGTCTCCGGGCTCGCACTGAGCCGGAGCTTCAGGCCAGCAGCGCCAGCGTGACCAGCAAGGTGGTGCAAGTGCCCATCAGGCCCAGGGCCAGCAGGCGCGACCCGTGCAGCTTGGTCCACAGCAGCAGGCCGGTGATGGAGAGCATGATGAGCGCTCCGGCCAGGGTGTCGGTGAGCAAAATCCAGGCGGCACTGGCGCCGGTTGCCATGTGCAGGCGGTTGAGGCGCGACAGCCAGTTGGGGTCTATGCGTTTGATGGTGACCGATTGGTTGCCCGCCCAGTAGTCGGCATTCACGGTAATGCGCGGCGTGGCAAAGGCAATGCCCCAGTGCTCGGGCTGTATCGCTCCCGGCCAGGGCGCAGGCCCGGCCGGATCCACTACTTTCTTGTGCGGCGCATGATCGATGCCCAGCTCCAGTTGCAAATGCCGGGTCAGCGTATCGATATCGGCAGGCAGGGGCTGGGGCAGAGTCATCTGCCATTGGGTGCTGGCATTGGTCGGCCCCGGGATCTTCATGGTGGCGCGGTGGTTGAGCAGCAAGCCTGTGCCGCCAAACAACAGGCCCAGCACCGCCCCCCACATTCCAAGCCAGGCATGGGTGCGCCGCAACCACTTGAGCACGGCCGGGCGATGCCAGCGCGCAGGCACAAACAGATGGCCGCCACTTCGGGGTTTATCGGCGGCTGGCTTGGAAATCGGGGAGAAGGTGCTTGCGGGCATGTGAGGCTTAGAAACGGTAGCGGGCAATCAGCTGCGCGGAGCGGGGGGCACCGGGCAGGTTCAGATTGGCCGAGCTGCCGTGGCCGGAGACGATGTAGCGGCGGTCAAACAGGTTGTTGAGCTTGAGCTGCAGATCCCAGGCGCCCTGGCGGTAGTAGGCCATGGCGTCCACCGTGGTGTAGCCGGGCAGGGTCACGGTGTTCAACGGATCGGCATCCCGCGCGCCCACATAGTTCAGGCCACCGCCCAGGCCGAAGCCGTTACCCAAAGCCTTGGTCAGCCACAGATTGGCGCTGTGGCGCGGGGTCAGTGTGGCGTGCTTGCCTTGGATGCCCGGGGTGGGCGAGCTGGTCATTTCGCTGTCCAGGAAGGCGTAGCCGGCTCAGACTTGCCAGCTGGGTGCAACCTCTCCGCTAAAGGTCAGCTCCAGGCCGTTGGTGCGCTGCACGCCCAGGGGCACCAGCTTGTTGAGCACGGGATCCAGGCTCTTGATATTGGTGCGCTCGACCCGGAACAGAGAGGCGGTAGCCGAGGCCTTGCCGTCCATCAGATCCCACTTGGCGCCGATTTCTGCGCTGGTGGTTTTTTCCGGAGCGATGTCGACGTTGTTGGCCGCCAGCGAGAAAGCTTCGCCCGAAGGCTGGAAGGACTTGCTGTACGAGGCGTAGTAAGACCAGTTGGCGCTGGGCTGATAGACCAGGCCCACACGCGGGCTCCAGGCCGTATCGGTGCGGCTCAGGTTGGGGCGTCCGGCAATGCGTTCGCGCGTGGCCTGCTCGAAGCGGTCATAGCGGATGCCGGCCAGGGCCTTCCAGTTTTTGGACAGGGTGAGCAGGTCCTGAACATAGGCGCTGGCCACATTGAACTTGCCCAGGTTGTCGTTGCTGGGAGCTCCCACGATGTCGATAGGCACCACCGGCAGCACCGGGTTGAACAGCGAAATCGTGCCTGCGGACTGGGACAGCACGCGCTGGCTCTTGTCCTGGCGACCAATTTCCACGCCATACAGAAACTGGTGCTCCATGCCGGCCAGCGTGGTCTTGTGCGTCAGTTCGGTCTGGTTGAAGAAGCCGTCTTCGTCGCGATTGACATTGCCGCGGGTCAGCGAGGCGGTCAGGGCTTTTTCATTGACTGATCCCACCAGGGTGTTGCGGCGTACCAGAGAGTAGTCATAGGTGCGGAAGGCATTGCGCAGCGACAGGCTGTCGCTGAAGCGGTGATTGAGCGTGAGGCTCAGTGAGTCCACTCGGGAGGTGCTCACATCCGCATCACGGGCATTGGCTGCACCATAGTAGGCACCGGGGCGCACATTGATGGGGCGGCCGTAGAGGGCGGGGATGCCGAAGTCGGTGATGCGGCTGTCTTTCAGATGATCCACCTGCAGCAGCACATTGGTGCTGGCCGAGGCCTTGAACAGCATGGAGGCCGACAAGGCCTCGCGGTCCAGAAACTGCGGATCACGATAGCCGTCCGCCTTCTCCAGTGCGCCGGTGACGCGAAAGGCAAAGCGGCTGTCTTCTGGCGCGCGTGCCAGGTCGAACTCGCCGCGGCGCTGATTCCAGCTGCCCACGGTCAGGCCCACTTCGCTCAGGTTGACGCCGGGCTTTTTGGTGATGCGGTTGATCAAGCCACCCGAAGAGCCTCGGCCATACAGCACCGAGGCCGGGCCTTTGAGCACTTCGATCTGCTCGATGTTGGAGAGGTCGCGAAAGTACAGAGCATCGTCACGCAGGCCGTCCACAAACTGATCGGCAATCGCCGAGAAGCCGCGAATGGTGACCTGGTCGCGCTGGCCGTCGCCGTGTGACAGACCCACGCCGGGCACCAGCTTGAGCGCATCCTGCATGGACTGCACTGCCTGGTCGCGCAGCAGGCTTTGCGGAATGACGTTCACGGTCTGGGGAATGTCGCGCAGTGGCGCTTCCATCTTGGTGGCGCTGGTTGCCGTGGGCGGGTTGTAGCTGGGCGCCAACTCGCGACCGCTTTGTACCTGTACTTCACCCAGGGTGACCTCGGCGGCCTGTTGAGCCATGACGGCGCCAGAAAATGCCAGCCCCAATGCGGCAGCCAGAGGCGAATACCTCAATACCATGAATACCTCGCGTTGTATGGATTTTTGTGCTGGCTTGGCTGGTATGGGCCCGGGCGAAATGCACCGGCTTCAATTGGCTACCACCATCTGAAAGTGCGAAAAGCGCGCGAAGTATAAGTGAAAACAATTCTCACTTTACGAGTCGTTTACATTTCAGAAACAACCGTGTTACGCGCTGCTGCACAAGTCCTTGCCGTCCCGCCTGACGGGCAAGGACTTTGGCGCTTGAATCTGGTGTGACGAAAGTTGGCGCGGCTTTTGCATGGGTCTGTAGGTCAATGACTTCAAAGAGAGGAAACTACCCATGAAAGCTGTTTCGATGAGCCTGTGCGCAGCCGCGCTGTCCTGTCTGGGCTTGCAGGCCCAGGCGCAAAGCCAGGTGCAACTGACCGGTATGGTCGATGCCTATGCGGGCTCCATGAAGCTGGCGGGCCAGGAACGCGTGGCTTCGGTAGGTTCGGGCGGGCTGACCACCTCCTGGTGGGGCATGAAAGGCACGGAAGACCTGGGCGGGGGGCTCAAGGCCGACTTCAATCTCACGGCCTTTATGCGTGTGGATACGGGCTCCATGGGGCGCTTCGATGCCGACCCCTTTTTTGCGCGCGATGCCAATGTAGGCCTGAGCGGCGGTTTTGGCCGTGTGGGTCTGGGCCGTGACAAGGCCCCTAACTTCCTGCCCACGATTTTGACCAACCCCTTTGGCGACTCGTTCACCGTCTCGCCCCTGGTGTTGCATGCCAATATGACGACGGCGGCCTGGGGTGCTGGCAATCTGACCACGTCATCCGACACGGGTTGGAGCAATCAAATCGTGTACTCCACGCCCAGTTTTGACGGGCTGAAGGCCAATCTGCACTACCAGTTCGGTGAGAAAAACAGCCAGGGCGACAAGAGCAAGAAAAGCGTGGGCTTGAACGCTCTGTATTTTGGCGGTCCGCTGAGTCTGGTGGCTTTCTATGAGCGTGCCCAGATCAGCAACCCGGTTTCTCTGGCCGTAATGCCGACCAAATCCGACTGGATGGTGGGCGGCAGCTATGACTTCAGCGTGGCCAAGCTTTATGCAACTTACGGTCAGGCCAAGGTCAAGGATCAGGATCGCAAGAACAGCACCTACTCTCTGGGCCTGGATGTGCCGGTACGTGGCACGCCAGGTACCTTCAAGGCGGCGGCCGCAAGAACCAAGGCAGAGCAGGGCAATGCCAGCGGCACGCGCACCACCGTCAGCCTGGGCTACGACCACTTTCTGTCCAAGCGCACCGATGTCTATGCTGTGCTCATGTACGACCGCGTGAGCATGAGCATTCCCAACCCCTCGGGCACCAGCCTGCTGGCGGGTGTAAGGCACCGATTCTGAGCGCAGGCACTGCTGCTGTGCACCTGATGCACCTTTAAAAATCCTGAGCCAGTGTTGCAGGGCATGCCATAAAAAAGAGCCACAGTTCTGTGGCTCTTTTTTATGCGCTCAAGCAAGGTGCAGCCCAGGTTTTATCCTCCCATCGCCCGATTGCGTGCGTCGCGCTGTGCAGGCGTTTCATTGAGCAATTCCCTGATCACTTCTTCGCGCGTTTTGCCGCTGCCCTGGGGTGTGCGAGAAGTCAGCGGGTAGTTGCTTTCGCCGTATGAGAGACGGCCTTCGCGCATGGCGGCCTCGGTTTCCGCTCTGACTTGGGCGCGCGTTTTCTGGCTGACGAAGTGTCCGGGATGAACGATCACGCCTTTTTCATTGTTGGCTGGGTGCTCATAGGCAGCAGATGCCATACCGGGCAGACTTAGAGCCACAACGGCGGCAGCGTTGGCAAGCAGCAATGAGATGGACAGATGGCGTTGGGACATGGTGCAGCTCCTGATGGAAGTGGATGAAACCTGCATCGCCCATGCTTTGGCAAGGTGATGAGGAGATGGGTTCATCGTAGAAAACCGCACCCAACAGAATCGGGACAGCACGATGATATTGCTGTCATTTTTCTTGGACTTGATAGCAGACTCGGCATGACTGGATAGGCTGCCGCAGCGACCTGCAAGAGTCCAAGGCCAGACTGCTTTGTGGCAGTGGAACAGAGCAGTTCTTGAGAGACGAAGGCAAGAGCAGGGAGGTTCTGCTCTTGCTGGCTGGCTTTCAGATCAGGAGCTTGAGGTTGGACTTGATGCGAAATATTGACGAGGTCTGGGAGAGGTGCCTCAGGACTTGGCTTCGCCAAGAGGAAAGCTCATGGCAAAGCGAGTTTGTCCATTGGCTGAGGTGGCGCTGATCCGGCCTCCGTGGGCTTCAACGATGGCACGGGTAATGGCCAGGCCCAAGCCGCTGCCTTCGGCGGCAGGGTGCGCTCTGGAAGGGTCGGCTCTGTAGAAACGGTCGAACAAGCGGGGCAGGGCCTGCGGGTCAATGTCCTGCCCCGTGTTTTCCACCGAAACCAGGATGGAGGACGCAACCTTGGAGATGCGGACCGTGACCCGGCCCGCATCGGGTGTGTAGCGCAAGGCGTTGGACAAGAGATTGCTCACCGCACGGCGAAACATCAGGCGGTCACCGGCAATGCTGCTATCGCCTTCCAGAGCGAGCTGAATATTCTTTTCTTCGGCCACGGCCTCATAAAACTCCAGCAATGCCAAAGCTTCCTGGCGTACGGAGAATTTTTCCTTGTGTGGCAGGCTTACCCCATGCTCGGTTTTGGCCAGAAACAGCATATCGGACACCATGCGTGCCAGGCGCTGAAACTCCTCGGCATTGGAGGCCAGAATGTCTCTGTAGGTCGAGGCATCGCGTTTGCTGCTCAGTGCCACTTGCGTCTGCGTCAGCAGATTGCTGATCGGCGTGCGCAGCTCATGTGCCAAGTCGGATGAAAAATCCGTCAAGCGCTGGAAATCGTTCTGCAATCTATCCAGCATGCGATTAAGTTCCTGCGCCAGATCGTGCATTTCCACGGGCATGGCCTCTACCGGCATGCGCTCCGTCAGCTGTTGACTGGTGACCACTGCCGCGCGTGATTTCATCTCCCGCAGTGGAGCCAGTCCCTGGCGGGCGGCAAACCACGATAGCAGGGCGCAGACGATGACGGCCGCCGCTGCATAGGCCAGCAAGCTGTTGCGAAGCCCGTCCAGAAATTGGACATGGTGTTTGACATCGGCGGCGACCATGACCTGCATTGACGATGGACTGTAGGCGGTAGAGGCTTCAAAGCTCAGTGTCTGAAAGCCGGCGTTGTTCTGCAGGCCTGCTCCCAAGGACTCATGGCCGGCGTTGTGTTGCGGCTCCGAGTGCGGTGGCTGCTGATCGGACACGAAGGACTGGAAGACCGTCTCGCCGTGTGCGTTCTTCACCAGCACATGCAGATCATGGTGATCGCCCAAGGCGTCGCTCAGACGTTCACGCGCATCGTTTGTCGAAGTGGCATTGCTCAGAATTCTCTGTATCAGCTTTTGCTTGTCCTGCAAGGCCATGCGATCCAGCTCGACAAAATGCCGCTTGATCTCGACAAGAAACAACCCTCCCAGGCCGAGCACTGCCGCAGTTGCCGCCAAGGTAAAGAAAAGGGTCAAGCGCCGAGTCAGAGAGAGCTTGCCTATGGATGAAGGTGAGTGCACTTACTCTTCCTCCGGCAGATCCAGCACATAGCCCATGCCGCGTACGGTTTGAAGCAGCTTGACGGGCTGGCCGTCGTCGATCTTGGCGCGCAAGCGACGCATTGCAACTTCAATCACATTGGTATCGCTGTCGAAATTCATGTCCCACACCTGGGATGCGATCAGGGAACGCGGCAGCACCTCGCCATGGCGGCGCATCAGCAGTTCCAGCAGGCCAAATTCCTTGGCTGTCAGATCAACACGCTTGCCCTTGCGAGAGACTCGGCGTCGCAGCAGGTCCAGCTCCAGATCGGCCACCTTGAGCATGGTGCTTTCGCTGCCGGGCTGACCTCTTTTCAAAATGATGCGCACCCTGGCCAACAGCTCGGCAAAGGAGAATGGTTTGACCAAGTAGTCATCGGCCCCCAGCTCCAGCCCTTTGACCCGGTCTTCCACCTGGTCGCGCGCGCTCAGAAACAGCAC
The DNA here is from genome assembly GCF_965139575.1 of Comamonas aquatilis. Classification (NCBI taxonomy): domain Bacteria; kingdom Pseudomonadati; phylum Pseudomonadota; class Betaproteobacteria; order Burkholderiales; family Comamonadaceae; genus Comamonas; species Comamonas aquatilis. The sequence goes on from NZ_CBCSIW010000015.1 coordinate 91,186, forward strand.
AGGCATTTCAAGTCCTTGCTTGCGCAGCGACTGCAGAACTTGCCAGCCGTTGAGGCCAGGCAGCATCACATCCAGGATCAGCAGGTCGTACTGACCATGTGAAGCCATGTGCAAGCCGTCGGTGCCGTTGGGCACAAGGTCACAGATGTAGCCCGCCTCGCTCAGGCCTTGCTTCAAGTACTCGCCAGTCTTCGCTTCATCTTCAATGATCAGAATTTTCATGTGCCCTCCATTCGATGTCTGGAGATGAGTGTGCCAAAGATGCGCAGCTGCGGCGCGTAGATAAGAGGAATGTAATTTTCAGGACATCCGGATGAAAGGGCGCGGACTCAAAAATGCGCACATCACGAGATCAAAAGCTGGTCATTTCAAGGAGAGCATTTATGAAGTTCGCGCAATTCACGATTCAAGGTCTTCTCGTTTCGGTGGCCCTCATCGCATCCGGTGCCGCGCTGGCACATGGCGATCATGCGGACGGGCATGAGGCTGGCGTTGAGGTCGCCATTGGCGCTGCCATCGGCCAGCCCGGGGTTGCGGCCCAGGTCGGCCGCAGCATCCACATCGAGATGACGGACAACATGCGCTTCACGCCGGCGTACATAGAAGTTAAGCGCGGTGAGACCGTGCGCTTTGTCATCAAGAACACGGGCCAGGTCCCGCACGAGCTGGTGCTGGGTGTAGACAAGGATCTGCAGCAGCATAAGGCCCAGATGCTGATGTCTCCCGGCATGGTGCATGAGGAGCCTGGCAAGCTCAGCTTGCAGCCCGGCAAGCAGGGCGAAGTCGTCTGGCAGTTCAGCAAGGAAGGCGTTGTGAATTTTGCCTGCCTGGTTCCCGGTCACTACGAAGCGGGTATGAAAGGCAGCATCCAGGTCAGCAGCAAGTAAAGCGTCGCCGACACGGTCGGTGTGATTTCACCCAGAGCAGCCAATCCTGAGCCACAGGATTGGCTGCTCTTATTCTTTTGCTAGCTTGAGCCCGGTATGGGTGGATTCTGACTTTTTTCATCGTTGTGGCTATCGCTTGCCAAGGTGGCGCAAGCTGACAGGAATATCACTGTGCCGTCCTGATCCTGTTGGGTTTGGCTTTCTACGATGAAGTCATCTGCTCATCCAATTGCCAAGGCAAGAGAGAGTTGGATTTCATCCACTTCTATCAGGAGGTCACACCATGTCCCAACGTCATCTGTCCATTTCCTTGCTGCTTGCCAACGCTGCCGCTGTGGTGGCTCTGGGTCTACCTGGCATGGCTTCTGCGGCCTACGAACATCCGACCACGACCGAGCAAGGCGTCATCGTTCACCCCGAGCACTTCATCAGTCAGAAAACCCGCGCCCAGGTCAATGCGGAGACTGAAGCTGCCATGCGCGAAGGTCGTTTGTCATATGGCGAAATCAACTACCCCTGGTCTCCTCCTGCAACCCAAGGTCCAGGCAAAACCCGCCAGGAAGTGATCCAGGAGCTGCTCAACGAAACGCCGGCACAGCGCGACGCACGCAATCGGGCGATGGGCGGATAAAACCCGGACTGCACCCTGTGGGTGCAGTCCGGGTTTGTGCCTTGCTTGAGCGCATAAAAAAGAGCCACAGATCCGTGGCTCTTTTTTCGCGATACCCCCGCAATGCGGGCTGCACCGGCGAGGTTTTTTCATGGCTGCGACTGAGCTTACTCGTCCATCTTCAGGTTCTGCTTTTGCACCACGTTCTTGTAGACCGCCAGCTCTTCGGCCATTTGCTTGGCAAAGGCTTCGGGGGTGTCGGCCATGATGATGGAGCCGCTTTCCTCGATGCGCTTTTTCACCGCAGGGTCTTGCACGGCCTTGCGCACGGCAGCGTTGATCTTGTCCACCACTTCCTTGGGCAGATTCTTGGGACCGACGATGCCGTAGTACGCCATGCGGTTCACTTGCGGCAAGCCCATTTCCTTGAAGGTGGGCACATCAGGCAGCACGGCCAGGCGCTGAGGCGCTGCGACGACGAGGGCCGTCAGGCGCTTTTCCTTGACGAAGGGCAGGGTGGAAGGAAAGTTGTCAAAAATCAGCGGCACCTGACCGGCAACCGCGTCATTGAGCGCCGGGCCCGATCCACGGTAGGGCACGTGGGTCATCTCGGTCTTGGTCTCGAGCTTGAACATTTCCATCATCAGATGGGTGATGGAGCCCTGGCCTGGCGAGGCGTAGGAGTACTTGCCGGGATTGCTCTTGATCTCGGCCAGGAAGCTCTTGTAATCCTTGCCGGCAAACTTGGGGTTGGCGGCAATGATATTGGGCGTGGCGGCGATGTTCACGATGGGCGTGAAGTCGGTGGCCACGTTGTACGGGATCTTGGGGTTGATGGCCGGATTGGTGGCCGTGGTGGACACGGTGGCAATGCCCAGGTTGTAGCCATCGGGCTTGGCGCGTGCAGTTTCAGCAGCGCCAATGCTGCCGCCGCCGCCGCCCTTGTTTTCCACCACCACGGACTGGCCCAGCTCGCGGCTCAGCGGCTCGGCAATCACGCGGGCAATCAGATCGGTGGTGCCGCCGGCGGCAAAGGGCACCAGCAGGCGAATCGGTTTGTTGGGGTATTGGTTCTGGGCTTGTGCCGTGCCGCAAATAGCCAGTGCGGCCAGCACGGTGGCTGTGAACTTGAACATAGTGTGTCTCCTTGGTTGGCGTGTGACATGCCAGCCTCTCGTGGAGGCTGCATGTGATGAATGGGGCTGATGCCCTCTGTTGTTCAGGGGACGTCTTTCAGACGACTCCCTGGTGATGAAGCTGTGCAATCGCGTCGGTGCCCAGGCCAAACTCGCGCAGTATCTCATCGGTATGCTGGCCCAGAGTGGGTGGCGCGCTACGATAAGTGACGGGAGTGGCGGACAGGCGCATGGGGCTGGCCACCGTGGCAACCTGATGAATGCCGTCGGCTGCGCTGCGCTGCAATTGCAGCTGAATGCCGCGGGCCTTGACTTGCGGATCGTCAAAGGCTTGCGCCACCGTGTTGATGGGGCCGCAGGGCACGGCCTTGTCTTCCAGCAGCGCAATCCATTCGGGCGTGCTGCGGGTCAGCATCACCGGTTGCATGCGCTCCAGCAACTCGGCGCGGTGGTGTACGCGGGCGGTATTGGTGGCAAAGCGCGCATCCTGCGCCCAGTCTTCCTGGCCGATGGCGGCGCAAAAGCGGGCAAACTGGCCGTCATTGCCAATGGCCAGCAGCACATTGCCGCCACGGGTGGGAAAGTCTTGATACGGGGCCAGGCTGGGGTGAATATTGCCGGCGCGCTGTGGCGGCTTGTCTGTGGCCAGAAAGCCTGCGGCCTGATTGGCCAGCACGGCCATGCCCACGTCCAGCAGCGCCATGTCGATGTATTGGCCCTGGCCGCTGTGGTGGCGGGCATTGAGTGCCGCCAGAATGGCATTGCTGGCATACAGGCCCGTGAACACATCGATCACCGCCACGCCCACTTTGAGCGGGCCGCCGCCGGGCTCGCCATCGGCCTGACCTGTGATGCTCATCAGTCCGCACATGGCTTGCACCATCAGGTCGTAGCCGGCGCGCTCGGCATAAGGGCCGTCCTGGCCGAAGCCGGTGATGGAGCAATAAATCAGGCGCGGGTTCAGCGCCTTGAGGCTTTCGTAGTCCAGGCCGTAATGGGCCAGGCCTCCTACCTTGAAGTTTTCCACCACCACGTCGGCCTCCTGGGCCATCTGGCGCAGCAGGGCCTGGCCTTCGGGATGGGCCATGTCTACGGTGATCGAGCGCTTGTTGCGGTTGCAGGCCGTAAAGTAGCTGGCTTCGCGCGTGTCGTTGCCCGCCTCGTCCTTGAGGAAGGGAGGGCCCCAGTGGCGCGTGTCGTCGCCCGCCACCGGGCGCTCGACCTTGATCACATCGGCACCCAGGTCTGCCAGCATCTGTGTGGCCCAGGGACCGGCCAGCACGCGCGACAGATCCAGCACCTTGATGCCTGTCAGTGCGCCGATGGGAGTGGAGGTGGATGCATTCATGTCGGGCAGTTGGGTAGATCGGGAACTATGAAATCAGAAGCTGCTTGCGCTGCATTTGTATGGGTTTTGATGTAGAACCTATTCAAAAGCCATGCAAATCAAGCGGTACCAGCTAACAAATTAATAGGGAGATAGCACTCTTCTCCATCGCCCTGGATAAAAAGGGGCAGCAAGCAAGAGCCGCCTCGCGGCGCAGCTGCCGTCCCCCTCCCAAAGAGAGAGGGGGGAAGCGGCGGGGCCGCCCAGGCGTAAGCCGCTCAGGGGGAGCTATCAGTTCGCAAACGCTGCGATGCCGGTCTGGGCGCGGCCCAGGATCAGGGCGTGCACATCGTGCGTGCCTTCATAGGTGTTGACCACTTCGAGGTTCACCAGATGGCGGGCCACGCCGAACTCGTCGCTGATGCCGTTGCCGCCCAGCATGTCGCGCGCCATGCGGGCAATGTCCAGCGACTTGCCGCAGTTGTTGCGCTTGACCAGCGAGGTGATCTCGATCACGTTCTGGTGCTCGTCCTTCATGCGGCCCACGCGCAGGGCGGCTTGCAGGCCCAGCGTAATTTCGGTTTGCATGTCGGCCAGCTTCTTCTGGATCAGCTGGTTGGCGGCCAGAGGGCGGCCGAACTGCTTGCGGTCCAGTGTGTACTGGCGGGCGGTGTGCCAGCAGTCTTCGGCCGCACCCAGGGCGCCCCAGGCGATGCCGTAGCGAGCGCTGTTCAGGCAGGTGAACGGGCCCTTCAAGCCGCGCACATCGGGGAAGGCGTTGTCTTCGGGGCAGAACACGTCTTCCATCACGATCTCACCGGTGATGGAGGCGCGCAGACCCACCTTGCCGTGGATGGCGGGAGCGGACAGGCCCTTCATGCCCTTGTCCAGAATGAAGCCGCGGATCTGGCCTACCGTGCCGTCTTCGGCCACTTCCTTGGCCCAGACCACGAATACATCCGCCACGGGGCTGTTGGTGATCCACATCTTGTTGCCCTTGAGGCGGTAGCCACCGTCCACCTTGTAGGCGCGGGTGGCCATGGAGCCGGGGTCGGAACCGTGGTCGGGTTCAGTCAGGCCGAAGCAGCCGATGAACTCGCCCGAGGCGAGCTTGGGCAGGTACTTCATCTTCTGCTCTTCGGTGCCGAATTCATTGATGGGCACCATCACCAGCGAAGATTGCACGGAAGCCATGGAGCGGTAGCCGGAGTCCACGCGCTCGATTTCGCGCGCCACCAGGCCGTAGCTCACATAGTTCAGGCCGGCGCCGCCGTACTGGGTGGGGATGGTCGGGCCCAGCAAACCCAGTTCGCCCATCTCACGGAAGATGGACAGATCCACCGACTCGTTGCGGAACATGGACTGCACGCGGGGCTTGAGCTTGTCTTGGCAGTAATCGCGTGCTGCGTCGCGGATCATGCGCTCGTCTTCGGTCAGCTGCTGGTCGAGTTGGAAGCAATCGTCCCATTGGTAGCCGTGTGCCATGTTCATCTCCTGAATGCAAAGTGTTGAGTTGCAGGCCCACGCCTGACTGCTTGAGTGCATCTTAGGTTTCAAAAACAGGAGCGGGCAAACGATGATTAATCATCTATTAATGATTTAATTGCATGTATAAAACGTGAAACAAGGGTTTTCCCGCTGTTTTTGCATTTATTGATGCGATGTAGGCATAAGAGATATGCGAAGAGTACTTCCCTCCACCCAGGCTCTGGCCTGTTTTGAATCGGCCGCCCGCCATGTCAGCTATACCAAGGCGGCGCAGGAGCTGTCGCTGACGCAAAGTGCGGTTTCCCGTCAGATCATTGCGCTGGAGGAGTTTGTGGGCGTGGCCTTGTTCAAGCGCACGCGCCATGGCGTGCTGCTGACCGAGGCCGGCGTCCACTACGCCAGGCAGGTAGGCCGCTGGTTGCAAGGGCTGGAGCGCGACACGCTGGATCTGATGAGTCACCAGGGCGAGGGCGGCCCCATCAACCTGGCGGCCGTTCCCACGTTTGCCACGCGCTGGCTGCTGCCGCGCCTGCCGCAGCTGGCCAGGGAGCACCCGGACATCACCGTGCACATCGATGTGCAGACCCGCCCGTTTCTGTTTGCCGATACCGTTTTCGATGCCGCGCTTTTTGCCGGCACGCCCGAGCAGGTGTCCCGCTGGCCCGGCGTGCAGGCGCAGTGGTTGATGGGTGAAGAGGTGCTGCCCGTGTGCAGCCCGGAGTTGCTGGCCACCGCCCAGCAGCGCGACCCGGGCCGTGCCTGGCTGCCTGTGGGGCCGGAGGTGATTGCCAAACTGCCGCTGCTGCAGCAAAGCACCCGTCCTCAGGGCTGGTGCCAGTGGTTTGATGCCATGGGGGTGGATGCTCCCCGGGCGCTGGACGGCATGCGGCTGGAGCTTTTCTCCATGCTGGCCGTGGCCGCAGCCCAGGGACTGGGTGTGGCGCTGATACCGCCCATGCTGATCGAGCAGGAAATTGCCCGCGGCGACCTCATCATTGCCTGCCCCCAGGCGTTGCGCGGCAATCGGGCCTATTACCTGGTGACGCCCGAGCTGGCGGCGGATTCTCAGCAAGCCCCGGCACTCAGGGTCTTTAGCCAGTGGTTGCAGAGCAAGGCCAAAGAAGTGCGTGCCTGAGTAGGGCGCTTGCTCGGTTTGGGTTGAAGGTGAATGCTGTGGATGGGCCTGCAAGTTGAGGCAAACTGGGTTGGGCCCATGCCTTCATGAAAGCCCAAACCAAGGAGTACACCGGATGAAGAGGATTTTTGCTGCCCTGACATTGATTGCGCCGTTGGCTGTATTTGCCAACTCCAATTGTGACAAGCCGGTCAATGACTTTGACGGCCTGTACTGCCTTAACAAGGTGTACTCGGAAGCCGACAAGGAGCTGAACCAACGTTATTCGGAGCTGGCCTCCAAGCTCGATGCTTCGGGCAAGTCTGCGCTCAAGCAAGGCCAACTGGCCTGGATGAAACAGCGCAACAGCCAGTGCTCCAGAAAGGACGACACCGGCTTTTATGTGAACCTGCGCTGCGCCACCGAGACCACCATCGCCCGCGTGGATTTCTTGCAAAGCCGCGTGCGCGAGTGCAAAAGCTCGGGTTGCCAAAACAGCAAGCTGCTGGAGCAGTGAGCCGGTATTGACGGCGGCAGCGGACCAGTCAAGCGGCATGGCTGCCTGCCCACATGACAAACGCCAAGCCCAATGCATGTGCTGGATTGACGTGTGGCCCTGTTGAGAATCTCGATCATTGGAAAACTATGCCTCCCTGAGAAGGAGGTTCAGAGAAGGTGTTTATGTTGTTTAGTCAAAGCCTGTGGCAAGCCAATGAAGCGCTGTTTCAAAGCACCTTGGACTTGCCCTTTAACCAGGAACTGGCCGCAGGCACGCTGAGCCAGGAGCGCTTTCGCCATTACATGATCCAGGATGCGCATTACCTGGTGGCCTATGGCCGGGCGCTGGCGGTGACGGCGGCCAAGTCCGACAACGCCGAAGGTGTGGTGCAGTTTGCCAATGCCGCCAACGAGGCCGTGGTGGTGGAGCGCAGTCTGCATGGCGGCTTTATGCGCGATTTTGGTGTGACGTCCGAGCAGTTTGCGGCCACGCCGCTGACTCCGGCCTGCCACCACTACACCCAATTTCTGCTGGCCACGGCTTGGAGCGCGCCTTATCCCGTGGCCGTGGCGGCGCTGCTGCCCTGCTTTTGGATTTATGCCGAGGTGGGGCGCGATATTCATGCACGTTCAGCATCCGACAATCCTTATCAGGCCTGGGTCGATACCTATGCCAGCGAGGAATTCCATGCCGCCGTGCGCGGGGTCTGCGGCACCGTGGACAGGTTGGCCGATGAAGCCACTGAGGCCACGCGTGCCGCCATGCATGCGGCCTACCGCGATGCGGCGCGGCTGGAATGGCTGTTCTGGGACAGCGCCTACCGGCTCGACGAGTGGCAGGGCGCGCTCAAGTAAGCCGGATGGAGCGACGTTGCCAAGCCATGTTTGATTAAAAATTAATCAGTCATTGCTTTTTCTTTGCAAGACAAGGACTTAGGCCTGTTATTCAGGTGCTGGACTGTCCTTGTCCACAAGCTTGTGGTGCTGCTGTGGGGAAAACTCGATCAGACCGCGGCAAAGCCCCCGCTGGCATTGCGCAAGCCGCTATGAAATGCGAAGTTTGGCGTGGATGATGGTCAGATAGCTGTGATTGCCTAAAAAATAAGCGCTATCGAAAACATGCAATGCCGACAGTGACTTAGGCTGCTTATCCTTGTGGCTTGTGGTGCTTGTCCACAAGCTTGTAGTGCCTGAATGGGGAGAACTTGGCAAGGCTTCACTTTCCGGCTTCCACCAAGTGATCGATCAGCGCTCTGACCTTGAGCGGCACGTGGCGTGACGGCATGTATAGCGCATAAGCCGTGCGCGGCGCGTAGCCGCCGGTCAGCTCCCAATCGGGCAGCAGCTGCACCAGCTGACCTTGTTCCAGCAGTTGATGAGCGCAGAAGTCCGCAACCAGACCTATGCCCTGGTGCTGCAGCGCCAGCGTGGTAATGCCCAGGCTGCTGGCCACCGTCAGTGGTGCGGGCAAGCTGGTGGTGATGAGAGGGCCGCCAACGCCATCGCGCGGCTGCCATTGCAGTTGGTTCTGGAAGGCGCCGTAGCCCAGAGCGATGCATTGCGCTCCCCGTTCGGGTAACTGAGCCGGGTGGGTCAGGGCGCCGCCCAGGCCATGCAGATACAGCGGCGTGGCCACCGCGATATAGCGCACCGGTAGCAAGGCCCGGGCCACCATATGCGGCGGCAACTGCTCGGGCCGCGCGATGCGTATGGCCAGATCCAGGCCTTGCGCAATCAGGTCTTCGGGTTGATCGCTGAGGGCGATATGCAGCTGTACCTCGGGCCAGCGTCGGCGCAGGGCGGGTAGCTGGGCGGTCAGCCAGATTTCGCCAAACACGGTAGGGGCCGTCAGGCGTACCGTGCCGCGCGGCGTGTCGCTGTAGTGGCCTGCCGTGGCATGGACGTCGCGAGCCGTGGCGGCCAGCTGGCTGCAGCCGGCATAGACTTCTGCGCCCAGCTCTGTCAGCGATAGCGAACGGGTGGTGCGGTGCAGCAGGCGCACTCCCCAGTGTGCTTCCAGCCGCCCGACGCTGCGGCTCACGGCCGAGGTGGTCAGATTGAGTTGGCGCGCCGCTGCCGCAAAGCTGCGCAGCTCCACCACCTTGGCAAAAACCAGCATCTCGGAAACCAGCAGGGGCTCAATGTGCATGGTGTGGCCAAGGGTAATTGTTGAATTCAACGCAATAGTACGTGGATTGGCGATGTATTGATGCTCTGATCGATATGGTCAACCATAGCGCCCATGACATATCCAACTTCTACTTCTGCCGTGCCGGTCCATGGCAAACCGATGGCTGCAGACCATGGGCCTCAGGCCGCCTCGGGCGGCGGCAGCTGGCGCATGGTGCTGGCTATGGTGCTCTCGGGCACCATAGGCTTGCTGGTGCTGGAAAGCGGTCTGCCGGTGCTGGTCGTGGTCTGGCTGCGCTGCGTTTTGGGAGGGCTGGGGCTGGCGGCCTGGGTGCTGTATTCGCGCCAATGGCAGTCGCTGCAGCGTGCCGAGGTGTTGTGGCTGCTGGTGGGCGGGCTGGCGCTGGTGCTCAACTGGCTGTGTCTGTTCTCGGCCTATCGCTACAGCTCGATTGCGGTGGCTACCGTGGTCTATCACATGCAGCCTTTTATCTTGCTGTTGCTGGCTGCGGCACTGGGGCAAGAGGCGCTGCCGCTGCGCAAGCTGCCCTGGCTGCTGCTGGCGCTGGTGGGCGTGGTGCTCAGCAGCGGCCTGCAGGCATCGGGCGCGGAGGTTGCATCCTGGCAAGGTGTGGCTTTGGCCCTGGTGGCCGCCAGCCTGTATGCGGTGGCCACGCTGGCAACGCAGCGCCTGCGTCGCCTGGCTCCGGCGCAGATTGCCATGCTGCAAATGCTGGTGGGCGTGCTGGCGCTGGCTCAGCCTGCCTGGGAGTTGTGGGACGCCGCGCAGTTTGTGCCCAAGGCCTGGGCGGCGGTGCTGGTGCTGGGCATGGTTCACACGGCCTGGATGTACACGCTGATGTATGCCGCCTTTCAGCGCCTGAGTGCGCAGGCCATTGCCGGCCTGTCATTCATCTACCCCGTGGTGGCGCTGCTGGTGGATTTGCTCTGGTTTGGCGTGCATCCGGCTTCTGCTCAATGGCTGGGCATGGGCTTGATTTTGCTGGCCGTCTGGGCCTATAGACGCAAGAAATCAAGCTAAAAAGAGCTAAAGCGCTTATCTATCAAGCGCTTGCAGCTACCGTTTTAATATCAAATCCAGGGGGTGAGAGCCAGCACCAGCGGCATCAACACCGCCGTTGCGACGCCGTTCAAGCCCATGGCCAGGGCCGAGAAGGCGCCCATGGTGGGGTTGATCTGCAGTGCGCGGGCCGTGCCTATGGCGTGGGCGGTCAAGCCCAGCGCAAAGCCCTGCACCGCAGGGTCCTGGATGCGCAGCAGCCGAATCAGCAGCGGTGCCATCATGGTGCCCGAAATGCCGGTAATGGCCACGGCCACGGCCGCCAGCGAGGGCTGACCGCCGAAGCGCTCGGCCATGGGCAGGGCAATCGGTATGGTGGCGGATTTGGGAGCCACGGCAATCAAGGTGGCTTCGGAGCCGCCAAAAGCCCAGGCTATGCCCAGGGCGCTGAGCAAGGCCACCATGCAGCCCACCAGCAGAGCGACGCTGATCGGCAGCCAGAGCTGCTTGATGCGCTCGCGCTGCGCATATAGCGGAATGGCCAAGGCCACGGTGGCCGGGCCGATCAGCAGACCCAGCAGGGAGACGCCGCTGCGGTAGGTGTCGTACGGCGTTCCCGTCACCAGCAAGATGGCGACGATGACCACCACGCCGGTAAACACCGGAATCAGCAAGGGGCGGTTGCCGCTTTTCTTGTAGATGGCCATGGCGCAGAGGTAGACCAGCATGGTCAGTACCAGCCAGGGCAGGGGGGAATGTGCCAGGCCTGCCCAGGCGGTGTTCAGGCGTTCCAGCCAGTCGTGGCTCATGAGGCCTCCGTAGTGTTTGCCTCGCTATCGGCCTGCGCAGAACGCTGGCGCTGCAGCAGAAAGCGAAAGGTCAGTGCGGTCGCGGCAAAGGTGATGGCGGCTCCGGCCACGCAGGCCAGTACAAAGGGTAGCCACTCGCGGCGCAAATGATCAAACTCCAACATCACGCCGGCGATGACGGGAATGAACAGCAGCATCATGTTCTGCAGCAGAACCTGGGCCACGGCCTCCAGTGACGGCGGCAGCCGCCGGTAGAACAGCAGGCCTAGCAACAGCAGCAGCGTGCCGATCAAGGCGCCAGGCAAAGGCAGTCCGCTGACGCGGACAAGCAATTCGCCCAGCAGCTGGAAGGCGAACAAAGTGGCAACGGCGTAGAGCATGGGCGGGCGAAGAGGTGAAGGTGGGGGTGGAGCGCAATGTTGCCGGCAGGTAAAGCCGGCATGCAGCTATTGCATTGACGTTCAAGCAGGTCTATCTTGGGCCGCAGATGAGGGCGCAGGGCTGCGCCGGACATCGTACCGAAGCCAATGATGCAAGCTTAGGAGAAATCGTCATGGAAACCGCACTCTATCGCGCACCGATCTACGAACCCACGGTGGATGAATTGGAAACGCTCAAGAAACTGGAGATGGGCGAGGATGTCTCGCTCTGGTCTGCCGCCAAGGAGTATCTGTCAAAACGCTTGCTGGAGCGCGGGCTGGTTTCGCAGGATGCGGAAAGGCATTGGCACATCACTGACGCGGGTCGTGCCGTCATCCGCCGCACCTTCTAAGGCGTCGGTATTTACCCTTGGATCGAAAGCTGCCTTATTTAGAGGCAATGAACCTTTGAGCTATTGAATGCAAGGGCTTGGCGGGTTCTGTGGCTGAGATTTCACAGGGTGTTAACAGGATTATCCACAGTGATTGTGGAAAAAAGCGCCGCAGCATACGGCGCTTTTTTCATGTCTTCTCGCGGTTGCAACCGTGTTTCGGATCGTGGCCAGATAAGACGGGTTTGGGGTACCAGCCAAACCCTGGTCAGGCAAGCCGTGAGAGGGAAACTACTGCTGAAAATGCGGGGAGACCAGGGTTGCAGGAGAAAGTTGCATCTCTGTCTCAAAGCCGATAGCAGGAAATCAAGAATGCGCCAAGCCGGCCATCCATTTACTGGAAATAAGCAAGAAAGCCAAAGTTATGCACAGATTGTGTGCAAGGCGACGATTGTCTGGATGGCAGACATCCTGCGTTGGCCCGATTTCAGGGCTGACACATGGATCAGTTGCACGAATGGCAGCTCAAAGACGAGCACTCTTGGAGTGCCTCCCCAGGCACTCGGCTCTAAGAATGGGCCAAAAAAGTGGGATCACGTTTGTTGGCTGTCAGGGCGGTGGCATAGCCACGCTTGGCGCAGCACTTTTCAACGTGCCATGGCCCAACCCTTGGGGGAGGCAGATTGTAGCCCAGATTGCAGAGCCAAAAATCCTGGCGCGTGATATTGGCGTATGGGCTGCAGTGCATGGATCGGCCTGCTTGACAGCCTAAAAGCAGGTGCAGGCATTTTCAAGCGCTGCTGACAGCGATATGGGTCGATTTTCTTTGCTGCCCTGGCGGTGAATGGCTTGCGTCGCCAATCCGAGGCTGCCGAGTAAGCAAGCAGCAAAGCTGCTCTTGCCGCTCAACACGTTGGGCAACGATCCGGACCCGGTCTGGATAAATCCTCAGGCGGTTCACCTTCGCTCATTGCTTCAGATTGGGAAGCTATTTAGGTGACTGAAAACAGAAGATGCTGTGTATATGAATGAGCCGATCAAGCGCTAATGAGTGCTCATGGTCAAAGCGACATAAGGGCATGACAAAGCTGTCTATTGCGCCTGCATGGCTGTTTGAGTGACACCGGGCAGCTGATATGCAGGTATCCATTCGGGCAAAGAAAAAGCCGTTAAGTCTTTGGAACTTAACGGCTTTTGGTATGTGGTGCCCGGGGCCGGAATCGAACCGGCACGCCTTGCGGCGGGGGATTTTGAGTCCCGTGAGAAATTGAGGATTCATGCGCCCTAGCGGTCAATGTGTTCCGGGTTTTTTATCGCATGTTCTCATAGGCAAAGACGGCAAAACCGGAACGCTTTTAACCCACTGGTTTCAGCCGTCGCACGCCGCCGTAATGGCGTTCAGTCAGGCGCTCATCGCTGTGCTGCAGGAGCTTGGACGCCTCCTCCAGGCTGCCGGCCTTCTGTGCCGCTCGCTTGCGCATGTCGCGCAGATAGAGCAGTTTGATTGACGCAGCCAGTTCATCCTCACCGCGCGCCGTGGCTTTTTCGGCCGCAATGGTTCGAGCCTTGTCCCACCCATAGCGCAGCGCCTGGGGGGTTACTGGGTTGCCCTCTGCCGTCGAAAGCAGCATTAGGTGATCAGCGCCAAGGGCTTTGCGCCGCCGCACCAGATCGGGCAGCACGGCCGACAGGTTGAGATCCCACTCGGCCTCTTTCCCTGTCTTACTGGCCTCAAGGGTAAGGAGGTTGCCCCGAGGCATAAGGACGGAAATGCAGTCCGTAAGGCGCATGCCCGTGGCCGAGCCAAGATCCATGCAGTCCTTGATGTGCTGGCCAGCTTCTGCATAGATGGCCTCATAAACATCGTCTCGGACCTTGATTTTCCGGGCCTTCTCCTTATTTTTCCACTTGCTGCGTTCCATGCCGGCCGCCGGCCATGGCTGCGATGTCAGCCCCTCGCCGCGCGCCCAGTTCCAGATCACTGAGAGGAGAGCCATTTCCCGGTTACCCTGAGTCTTGGCCGTGCGCTTTGCTAGATAGCCCTTGATTACAGGCAGCCCCACCTGGTCCCAGGTCGCCTCACCAAAAACGGGCCGCATCATGCGCAGATTTTTGGCGTATCCCTTTTTCGTCTCTGCGCTTGTGTAGCCTGGCAAAACCTCTGCTTCCCAGCGCGCGAAAGCCTCCTCGATGGTGCCAGTAACGCGGGCGCTGTAAGTGCCTCGTTCACCAATCTCTTTCCATTGGGCGATGGCCTTATCAAAGTCAGTCCCGAGCGGAATCTCTCCATTCCCCTCTGCGGATGCGTCATAGAAGTAATACACCACGACCTTGCCGCTTTTCCGGCGGCGCGTCCTGGTGCGCAGTCGTGGATAGGCTCCAGTCATCTGACAGCTCCTAGATTGATGCCGCGCGATGGGGTGAAAATTACCCCGGTCAGCCATTCGCGAACCTGGGCGCGAGAAACAAGAATACGCTTGCCGATCCGTTTGTGGGGTATCCCTTCCTTCTTGAGGAAGGCTTCCTGTTCATCAATCGTGCAGGCAGACGCCATGCGCTTTATTTCTTGAGGCCGAAGGAATTCACCAACTGCTTCCATGGTGCTCTCCATTAAAAAGGCCCCTGCTGGGGCCGTTGCTCTTGATGCGGGCGCACGGCCCGGTTGTATGTTCCCCACAACTGCTGCCCATCGGCGCAGCGCGCTTGCTTGCCGCCGGATAGACCGGCAGCGCAGCAGGTAAGGCAGTTGAAGTGGTGGAGCAGGTAGGCCTTGTCTTCTTCAAGGTCCACGGTGCTGGCGCTGGCTTTCGATATTGGCCAGCAACTGATTGCCGTCGATGAAATGGGCTTGAACACCCATGGTCATGAATACGGCGCAGGCCGCGATGAGTTTTTTCATTTCACCTCCTAGTTTCGATATTCATGCAGGCCCAGCAGGCCGACCACCACAGGTAGCCGTACACGTAGGCTTGGAAGGGGAGTGGGATCATGGTTGGACTTTCTGCGCTTGGTCGCGCCTTTCTTCTTCAGCGCGCTTCCAGTAGCCATCAACTCGTCCGATACAGTAAGCAGCCGCCAGAGCAATTGCGCCGAGGCTGATAAATAGGAATGTCTCGCCCATCACTCACCCCCTTGCGCTGCCTGGGCGGCGCGCTGTGCTTTATTGATGGCGGATCGGTTCTGATGCATTTGGGCCTCAATCTCGTGCCTTGGCCGACGCTCATGCAGCATTGCCGCCAGCAGGGCCTGGCTTTCTTCCAGCGCCGCAAACAAGTCTGGTGCGGACTCCATCAAGCAGGCATCTTCTGGCTTTGGGTCTTCATCAAAGCAGCAGATAACGGAGCCATCCGCACTATCTATCTGGGAGCAATAGCCGCTCTCACTCCTGAATTGCCAAGGGCCGCGTGTGAAATTTGCTTTGCTCATTGACCTTCCCCCTTTGCTGCCGCGATAGCGGCGCGTTGTGCCCACCAGTCGCGCGAAGGCTTCTCGGCGTTGTCGGCTTCCATGGCCACCATGAGCGCGATCAGGGCCATGCGAGTGCGGCTCGATTGACCGCCGCCACCACCGCCCGGATTGCAGAATTCGATGCTGCCGCCGCCTTTCTCGTCCCAGACGGACACAAGCACATCGTTGTCAGAGTCAAAGCCAACGCGAATGTGGGCGACTTGGCTCATGTCTCCGATACGGCCAACATCGCGCGCCTTGGGCCATGTGATTTCCGGATCCCGCGCGTCTGCCTGCGCCTGGGGTGCTGCGGCTGCATGATGGCGAACAGTCTTTCGCGCATCGCGCTCAATGCAATACAGCTGCAGAATTTCGTCCACGACATTGGTATCTCCTGCATACCAGCGCTGTCCCAGCTCCTGCAAATGACCTTCAAGCTGTCGCAGCATTTCCGCATAGCCTGGGTCTGATCGTTTGATAGCGCGTTGAACCTGAGAGAACAGGCCGCGATAGTCCACCTTCATGCCGCTGTGGTCGGCGGCCAGTAGATTGATCGCCTGCGCTGCCGGTGCAGATACTCCGGCCAGCAGGGCGCAGCGCACAACTTCTTGGCATTTGCGCGCAGTGTCTTTGTCTAGTCCCACGAACCGCATCAGGTTTGCAGCGATCCGGTCTGGCTCAGGCAGAACCACTGGCGCGGCTGCTGCCGGAGTGGCGGCGAGCGCGGCGCGGATTGAAATCAGCTCCTTCCACAGAACACGCTCTGTCAACGTTGCTTCGCGTCGCTCGCCTGTGTCTTCAATCACCTGCCATATGCCATCGGCCTCAGCATCAAGCTCAAAGCCCAAATGCTCCATCCAGTCTTCAGGCACGGCCACGGCTGCGGGCGCTGCCTGTGCTCGGCCTTCGTCCAGGCCTGCATGCCATGCGGCTTGTTCTGCTGCGGCTGGCTCCTGAATCTGGTGCAGGCACTGGCCCGCCTGACCGGCCTCAAACGCGGCGCGGCCGTAGCCCAGCAGGTGCTGCCTGTCCTGGCCGGTGACCAGGTTCAGGCTGAACGGTGCCATGAGTGCTGTCAGGTGCAGTTCATCGCCAGGGGTCATCTTGATAGGTTGCTTCATGCTGCTCACTCCTGATTCGGTTTCATAAAGACCATCCAATGCGTCAGGCCCTTGCGTCCTGTCGGATGCCCAAACAGAGGGGGGTATGGCGCCAGCTCAAGCACTTCCCGTACCTTGACCTGGTCTTCTGCCCACTTGAAGATCAATGTCCCGTTGCTGGCCAGGACGCGAAAGCACTCTGCAAAGCCTTGGCGCAGGTCCTCACGCCAGTGCTCGCCCAGCACTCCGTACTTCGCACGTAGCCAGCTTTTAGGGCCTGCATGCTTTAGGTGAGGTGGGTCGAACACAACGAGATGAAAGCTGCCATCAGCGAACGGGAGAGCACGAAAGTCCATCAGGCTGTCGGGTTGGATGTGAAGCTGGCGGCCATCGCAGAGAACGTGGCTCTCGGCGCGCTTGTCTCCATAGACGGCATCGGGGTTCTGACGGTCGAACCACATCATTCGGCTACCGCAGCAGGGATCTAGGACGCGGGGCGTCGAGTTCATATAGGTGGCTCCCAGAATGAGAAAAGCCCGCGGCGGCGGGCTGGGGTGTTGGTGGTCAGTGGCCGCAGGGCAGTGCTTGACTCTGGCCTTCTTGAAAGCTGGGTGGTACTGGTGCACCGCAGCTGCCGCAGCGCTTTGCAGGTTGAGTGGTGGTCATAGGGCTCCAGAAAGCAAAAAAGCCCGCTCAATGGCGGGCTCGTGATGTGGAAATGGATTAGCTTCTAGGGAAGATCAAATTGAAAATCCTCCTCTTAGGTTTGCGATAAAGCCGAGAAGCGGAAACCCTTTTAAACCAGAAAAATCACCTTGTGATCTCCAATATGAGATCACCTCTGTGAACTTCCTCCTGATCTGGTCAAGGGCTAGGTGATATGGGAGGCTCTCATCGATAGATTCATAATCTATATCGGTGATGGATTCCCCTGTGACCTGAAAAAAAACCATGCAGGGTGCTTCAATTTCATTCTCTATGCCAAGTGCGTGAATGAAGACTCGGTTGAATTCATTGAATTGGTCGCCGCTGACTCTAGGATTGCTTAGATAGAACACTGTTGCATCTTTACCAGACAGCGTATTCAACTCTTCATATCCATCTTGCTCATTGACGATTGCATCGACTACTCCACCGCCGGCATAGAAGATGAATGCAAAGCCTTTCGCCTTGCCCTCTCGTTGGTGCTTCTGGCATACCTGTAGGAAGTACTTATGGAAGTCCCCGAAGTTCATGCCAATGGGTGTAGGGCCTTTTCTTTGATGGATAGGGAACACTTTGTAAATGTAGAGATGAAAAATCTAGTTTAAAGGTGTTGCGTTTTTTTGTCGTTTGCCGTTGTTCACCTTGAGAGTACAGCCTACGCGGTGCACTGTTTTAAAGAATGCACTCACATGGCAAGGCCTGCTGTACTAGATTGATTCGAACGATCTTGTTTGCCTGGGCCCAGAACCGCTGATGCGGGATGTGCTCAGTAGCTGGAATGCCAGCAGCCTTCATGGCCGCGAATTTCGGCTCCATGTCTTCCAGGTACATGGGCTGGCCGTCATCCCAGTGAATGGCATGGCCTATCTCGTCCTCTGCCCACTTAGCTTTTAGCCAGATGTCCGGGCGAGTGCAGTAAACGATGTACCAGTGCTGCCAGCCTGCCTTGAGGCAGCCAATGCAATTGCCGTGCTTGAAGACGCTATAGGTACAGGGGCGCGGGATACCAAGGGCTTCGGTACTGTCGTGCTTGCGCTCCAGCCAGATCAGCGGGTAGTCCGTCTTCCAGCCCTGAGCGCCCATGATCCCGGCGCGGCGCTGGATGCGGTCTTGCTCGTTGCCATCGAAGCCGTAATAGATGGTGCTGTCGTCCTGCGATGCGTTCGCGGCCAGCCACTCCATGAATGGCTCGGTCTTGAGCCGCGCGGTGCACAGCTCCTGCCCGTTGTTTACCTTGAAGGCACCGGACTCTACGCACACGTCGAACTGATCTTGTGTGGCATTGCGCCGGCTGGCGAACGTCAGCGGCACGCCCAGGTGATCGGCCACGTCACGCTTGAACCGCTTTATGTCGGCATGCTCCACGCTGAAATGCATGTCGTGGTTCAGCAGCACTAGGTTCTTGGTGCCGTAGCGATGGGCCACATCAAGTGCCACCAGGGCAGAGCTGTGGCCGCCTGAATAGCAGACGATGTGTTGCATAGGGCTCCAGAAAGCAAAAAGCTCGCTCAGTGGCGGGCTTGAATGAGGTTGGTGAGTGCTACCGGTCGGGTTTTCGCAGCGCCTTCGGGATCGACTGATCGGGCGCATATACCTCGACGGTGGTGAAAAGACCGCCGCATGCCTGGGATTGGCACTTGCGCACGCGGTGGTAGTAGATGGGGTTTCCGTCCCCGGCGCGGGTCTCTTGCACCTTGGTCGATGACCCGCACGCTGGGCACTTGGGTTTGCTGCTCATGGTTCATTATTCGATGTCCGCAGGCAAAGCTAGGGGCTCAAGCAACCACCTTCTTGATCTCTTGGATCTGGACTTCGATCCAGCCTGCTTTGATCGCCAGCTCCTTGCATTGCTGAGCGGCGTCCTGCAGGCTGTAGGGCTTGCTGCGCACTGCCGAGCGCTTTGCTTTGCGCAGCCATGCCACCTTGTCAAAGTCTTCGACCGGTTTGCCGCCTGCTTTGCGGGCCATGACCTGCAGCCGCTCATGCGCCTCCCTGGCCTCAGGTAGCGCTCCGGGCTTGATGCCTGTGACGCGCCAGCCTTTATGGGTGGAGACGGGATCAGCTTTGGCGGCTACGCGCTTTTGGCGTTCTTGTTCCAGGGCTTCGGCACGCATAGCCGCCATGCGAGCGGGAGAAATGGCATTGCCATGGTGATTCACGAAAGTCAGACCCATGTGAGCCTCCAAATGAAATGCCCGCGCATGGCGGGCTTGGTAGATGTTGTGATGGCCTTAAAACGGTTGCTCGTCCGGAGCGGTGTCGAGTGGCGCGGCCTTGGGGCCGGTGGCGCTGGTGGCCAGTGAGGCGGGCAAACCATCGCCCAGGCCCGTGCGGCCTTCGCCGCCCAGGGCTTCGATCAGATCTGGAATCAGGCGTGACAGCTCGCCGGTGGCAATGGCCACATCGGTATCAAAGCCGGCATCGTCCTGGCTGGCACCGCCCATCACCCCATCCAGCAGCGTGATGCTCTTGAGCTGCAGGCCTTCGGTCAGCACAAAGCTGACCCGGTCGTCCCAGGTCATGGCCAGCTTGGTGGGCAGCTTTCCGTGCTCTATGTGCTCGCGCACTTGGTCAATGTCCAGAGGATGGCGGGCATAGCGGACCGTGGCCTTGGATTCGTCGGGGGCCTTCAGTTCGGTTTCGCGGTCGGCGGTGAAGCCGGCAGGCAGCTCCTGGGTGATCAACCATTGCGCCATGGCCGCCTGTGGGCTGGTCTGCGTGTCCAGCAGGGCTAGGCTGAAACCGGTCAGACCTTCTACCAGCAGCGTGACAACCTCATCGGCGCGCCCCTGGGCGCTGGTACCGAGCACCAGGGTACGGGCCTGCGGGTCGATCCACACCCACATGCTGCCTTGTTTGGTGAAGGCCATGGGCAGCAGATCCAGCTTGGCCTCGTCCTTGATCTCGCGGCGCTCTTTCTTGCCGGGCTTGCGGCCGTCGCGCTTCTCGATTGCCTCGGCCTTCTCGTTCACCTTGCGATTGAGCACGCTGGCCGGCAGCATTTTGGATTCGCTCATGAAGCGCATCACCCATTGGCCGGCCACGGACTCGGCCAGCAGACCGTGGGCCTCGCCGCGCGGTGGCGCCCAGCCCGCAGAGCGCTCTTGCGTGGCGCCGCACTCGGAAAACACTGTCTTTTGCAAGGCATCTTCCAAGGCCTGCAGGTCGCCTTGCCAGCTTTCGGCAATGCGGTAAATGATCATGCTCTTGAACATGGGAGCTCCAGAAATGCGAAACCCGCTTGTCAGCGGGCAGGTGAGTGGGAGAGAGGGCGCGGGTCAATGCTTGGCGCGGGCATGCTCGTGCTTGCAGAGTGCGGATAGCGCATGGAGGTGCAGGACCAGGGCGCTGCACAGCAGCGGGAAGTCAGCAGCATCGATGTGAATGGCGCCGCGAGCCTTGCGAGGCTCGATGCCAAGATCCACCAGATTGCCGTCATCGATATGCAGCAGCGACAGGGCGGCGTTGATTTCGCCCAGCTTCATGGTTTGGCCGTTTGCGATGTGTGCCTTGAATTCGTCCTCGGACAGCTCGGAGAGTTTGATGCGGCTCATGGGTGATGGGGTTCAAGGCTGTTCTTTGAGGCACTGCACGGTCTTGTCGTCCAGCCATTCAGCGTGCATGCCGGGGCAGGCAAATGCATCGCGTAGAGCAGTGCGGGTGGGGATGGGGGCCGTGGGTTCATCGGCCTGGGCGGTTGGGCTGGTGAGCCACAGCACCAGCACGGCCAGGGTGATGACCACTGCCGCGCCTTCAAACATGAGCTTCATCGAGCACTCCTTGAAAAATGATTAAAAGTGCTCCAGACGCTTATCAGGAAAGCGCTTGTAGCTATTGAATTTGATGGGTAATTCGAGCCTCAGTACGGCCAAGCAGCGGGTGTACTGACCATGAGCACCACGGCCGCGCCCACCAGGCAGAAGAGGCCGAAGCCTGTCAGCGCCCACTGCACAGCCATCAGAAGTTTTGTCCCAGAGTTGGGGCGAGCAGCAGCAGGGCTGCCAGAACTGCGGCCAGGAGTAGGGCGGGAATGTGCGACCATTTCACAGGCCTCCCTTTTCGCGCAGGCGCTGCACGAGGTCGTCGTCAACGGGGTGGTGGTCAGCGTGTAGATGCATAAAGGATCCCTATGGGAAACAAAAAAGCCCGCATAAAGCGGGCTTGGTAAAGAAGGTGTCCTGAAAATTCTCGGGACGGTGTTCAGATAATTGGGTTCTTGGCCTATACAGCCGTCACTTGCTCATAACGCTCAAGACTGCAGTTGTCATTGCTTGGACCCCCAGCTTCAAGGTGGGCTCTGGTACCGGAGCGAAGTACGGCGAATGGTTGAATGGCACAGGTTTGCCACCGGGTTGTGAAGCATCGGCAACTGCCTTTGGATCACTTACACCCACGAAGAAAAACATTGAAGGTACGCCAGCATTTACATATTCCGAAAAGTCTTCGCTTGCTGTGATCGGAGGAACCTCAATCACCTTGGCAGTAGTCAATTGCGCTTTGATTGCGGAAACAGCACGTTGAACAACGGCTTCGTCATTAATAATTGCCGAGCCACCTTTTTTAAATTCAATTGAAGGTTCTGGTGCACCGGACATTGCGGCCGCAGCTTGGGCGGTCCGGCGTATTCCATCTAGCATTTTTTCACGCACTTCCGGCTTGTAGCTACGGACGGTGCCACGCAGGACCGCCGAGTCAGGAATGATGTTGCCTGCAGAGCCTGCCTGAATCGAGCCTATTGTCACGACGCCGAATTCAGCCGGATCTTTTTCGCGGCTGACAACTGTCTGCACATCGGTGACGAAGTGAGCAGCCATAGTTATCGGATCGATTGTTCTATGTGGGGCAGATCCATGACCACCACGCCCTTTAAACGCAATATCTAGCCCGTCAGAAGAGGAGGAGACTGCGCCAGAGCGATACCCGATGACGCCGTAAGGCATTGGGTCAGCGTGCAAGGCGAATGCGACATCTGGCTTGGGAAATCGAGTGAAAAGGCCATCTTCTAGCATGGCCTTAGCACCTTCGCCTCCTTCCTCGGCAGGTTGGCCAATAAAGACCACCGTTCCCTTCCATTGATCCTTGAGGGCTACTAGCGTGCGTGCTGTCCCGATCAGGTTGGTTACGTGTATGTCATGTCCGCAGCTGTGAGCGACATAAGTTTCTCGGCCATTCCATTGGGCCTTGACCTTACTTGCATAGGGTAGACCGGTTTTTTCCTCCATAGGGAGAGCATCCATGTCTGCCCGAACTAGAACGGTGGGTCCTTGCCCATTTTTGTAAACCGCAACAACCCCAGTGCGGCCGACTTTTTCTGTTACCTCTAGACCAATGCTACGCATTTCCCCCGCCAGTTTGGATGCTGTGCGCGTCTCTTGGAATGAGAGTTCCGGGTTGGCATGCAGATCTTTATAGATAGCTTCCAGCGAGGGGTACATGCCATCGACCAAGGCGCTTAAGCGCGCGTTGACAGGTTGTGCTGTCGCAGGGCCGGATTGAATGCTGGTGATCGTTGCGATTGCTGCGATGGCAACTGCCAATACGCGACGAGTAGGCTTTTTCGAGGGCTGCACTTTGTCTCCTTAGTTATTGCATTCATGCTTCATGCTCCAAATCAGTCGATTTGAACTTATGAATAATAAGTATTTAATATAACTAAATTGACCATCGAAAACCCTGAGCTGAATGTGTTCTCAGCACTTGCCAGATGGAGGCAAGCACGCTGTTCCGGTGGTTAAAGAAATCCCCGCGCGATCTGGTGTGACCACTTTCGCCAACGACGCGGAAGCCGCGCCGAAGTCCTTAACCGCCACCTGCCCAGGCCTATTCCTGTGCAGACGTACCCGCTAGAGTGGTCACGCCGGATGGCTGCCGCTTACGCCGGCAAGTCGTGAGGTGGCCGGCTGTTGCTATTCTTCTTCGGGCTTCCAGCCTTTCACCTCATAGGCGAAGGCTGTCCACTTCGCTTTTTGCTCCTCCGACATCTCGCGCCATGGCTGAGCCTCATCCGCCTCA